>NZ_JAVKGQ010000007.1:0-195854 GCF_031432255.1 Agromyces aerolatus
CGCGGCGTAGCCCTAAGCTCCTACTCGGCCAGTCCAACATCTGGGGACCAGTTCACGGCTCGCCGAGGCATCCGTTCGTGTCGTGGCTTCCGCCACCCGACCCGCCCGAGGCGGGGCGCTACCGGACCTGCTCGGTGATCGCGGTCATGACCGACGTGTCGGCGAGGGTCGTGGTGTCGCCGACCTGGCGGCCCTCGGCGAGGTCGCGCAGCAGGCGCCGCATGATCTTGCCGGAACGCGTCTTGGGCAGTTCGTTGACGATGAAGACCTGACGCGGGCGGGCGATCGCGCCGATCTGCGTCGCGACGTGGCGGCGCAGCTCTTCGGAGGCCTCGGTCGGGTCGTTCACGCGCGCGGCCTGGCTCGACTTCAGGATGACGAACGCGACGACGGCCTGACCCGTGGTCTCGTCGGCCGCGCCGACGACGGCGGCCTCGGCAGTCCAGGGGTGGGCGACGAGCGACGACTCGATCTCGGCGGTGGACAGGCGGTGGCCCGAGACGTTCATGACGTCGTCGACGCGGCCGAGCAGCCAGATGTCGCCGTCCTCGTCGCGTCGGGCGCCGTCGCCGGCGAAGTACTTGTCGCCGAACTTCTCCCAGTAGGTCTCTTTGAACCGCTCGGGGTCGCCCCAGATGCCGCGCAGCATTGACGGCCACGGCTCGGTGATGACCAGCAGGCCCCCGCCCTCGCCCTCGACGTGCTCGCCCTCGTCGGTGAGGATGTCGACGTTGACGCCCGGGATCGGCACCTGGGCGCTGCCGGGCTTGAGGTCGGTGACACCCGGGAGCGCCGAGATCATGATGGCGCCGGTCTCCGTCTGCCACCACGTGTCGACGACCGGGATCGAGCCGCCGCCGATGACGTGGCGGTACCAGATCCACGCCTCGGGGTTGATCGGTTCGCCGACCGAGCCGAGCAGGCGCAGGGAGCGCAGGTTGAACTCGTGCGGGATCTGACGGCCGGCCTTCATGAACGAGCGGATCGCGGTCGGCGCCGTGTACAGGATGCTGACCTTGTACTTCTCGACGATCTCCCACCAGCGGCCGGGGTGCGGCGTGTCGGGTGTGCCCTCGTAGAGCACCTGCGTCGCCCCGTTGGCGAGCGGGCCGTAGACGACGTAGGAGTGGCCCGTGATCCAGCCGACGTCGGCCGTGCACCAGTAGACGTCGGTCTCGGGGTGCAGGTCGAACACGTTCTTGTGGGTGAATGCGGTCTGGGTGAGATACCCGCCGCTCGTGTGCAGGATACCCTTCGGGTTTCCGGTCGTGCCGCTCGTGTAGAGGATGAACAGCGGGCTCTCCGCGTTGAACCCCTGCGCCTCGTGCTCAGCGCTCGCGTTGGCGACGGTGTCGTGCCACCACAGGTCGCGGCCCTCGCTCCAGGCGATGTCGTTCTCGCCGCGCTTCACGACGAGGACGTGCTGGACTGTGCCGCCCTCGGCCTTCTCGAGGGCCTCGTCGACGACGGGCTTCAGGGGGAAGACCTTGCCCTTGCGGTAGCCGCCGTCGGCCGTGATCACGAGCGAGGCCTCGGCGTCGTCGATGCGGCTCGCGAGGCTGTCGGCGCTGAAGCCGCCGAACACGACCGAGTGGATCGCACCGATGCGGGCGACCGCGAGCATCGAGACGACGGCCTCGGGAATCATCGGCAGGTAGATCGCGACCCGGTCGCCCTCGCCGACGCCGAGCTCGGTGAGCGCGTTCGCCGCGCGCTTGACCTCTTCGGTGAGTTCGGCGTAGGTGATGTCGCGCGAGTCGCCGGGCTCACCCTCCCAGTGGATCGCGACGCGGTCGCCGAGACCGCGCTCGACGTGCCGGTCGAGGCAGTTGTAGGCGACGTTGAGCTCGCCGTCGGCGAACCACTTGGCGAACGGCGGGTTGGACCAGTCGAGCGTCTGCGTGAACGGCTTGGTCCAGCTGAGCAGCGAATTGGCCTGGTCGGCCCAGAATGCGAGCCGGTCGGCGGATGCGTCGTCGTAGAGCTGGCCGCTGGCCACCGCTTGCGCGGCGAACTCGGGGCTCGGGCGGAAGCGCCTGATCTCTTCGAGGGCGTGATCGATCTGAACGTTCATCGTGGTCCGGTCGCTCCTTCGCGCGTGTGGATCAATTGGGTTCGCCTGCCCTCCAGCACTGTAGCGCTCCCGTGCGACATGACCGATTCGGTGTCGACGCGCCGCGACGCACAGCTCGCCGAGCAACCGCTCTCATGCCCGTCACACTGTGGAAGTTCACCCCTCGACTGAGCGATTCCAGAGAGAAAACTGTGTGTCCGCACAAATGAGGACAGAATGTACTTGCGCATAGAAGTGGAACCCCTACACTGAGAACCGCCCGAACCTTCGTTTCGAGGCCTGCGACGTCCTGGATTCCCCCCAATCCAGCGTTGCCGAGGCGGCACCTGTTCCCCCCAATGGGTGCCGCCCCCTTCTTTTAACGTGCGGCGCTGATCTCGCGTTCGCGTTCGCGTTCGCGTGTGGCTCGCTCTACCGCGTTGGAAGTCGAAAAGTGGGTTCGCCGCCCGGCAGGGCACGCTTCCATCCCACTTTCCGACTTCCAACGCGAGGCGCGTGAGTGGTGTGGATAACTCGGAACGCCTGCGCCCGCCGAGGCGTACGGTGCCAGCCATGCCTTTCAGTGTCCGCACCCGAATCGGGTTCGTCCTCGTGGCCGCCGCAACACTGACTCTGGTCGGGTGCAGTCCGCCTTCACCCGGCGGGCGGCCGACCGAGACCGTACGGCAGTCGGCGTTCTCATCGCTCGATGAGGTGTTCGAGGCGGCGGTAGCGGCCTACCAGGACTACATCGACCTCTGGAATCAGATCGCGGCGGAGGGCGGTGCCGATCCGGAGCGGATCGCGAGCGTGATGGAAAGCGAAGAAGCCGCGGCGGAGGACATCGCGGTCTTCGAGGGGCTCGTGGCCGAAGGGGTGCGGATCAGCGGTCCGATCGCGTTCCACAATCCACGACTGGTGCACTACCGGGACGGTGTCCCGCAGATCCAGGTCAATGCCTGCTTCGACCGCTCCCGTGCACGGCTCGTCGACCGGGAGGGCAACGATGTCACGTCGCCCACGCGAGAAGAACGGATTCCCCTGAAGATCACATTCGCCATCACGGAGTCGGGGTCCGTCGTCGTCTCCAGGAGCCAAGAATGGAAACGCCCCGGCATCTGCTAGCGGTGTGCTGCTCGTGGTCGATGTCAGCCCTGCGACGTCGTCGAGTGTGGATAACTCTGAACGTGTGCGCGACGTGAGGGGTACGGTGCCAGCCATGCGTCCCAGGGTCCTCGTGCGAATCGGAATCGCTCTCGGCGTGACCGCTGCCTTGATGCTGTCTGGCTGTAGCCCGGCTCCGCCGGAGCCGAGGCCATGGCCCACGAAGACCGTGAGGGCACCGGCGTTCGGCTCGCTCGATGAGGCGTTCGAGGCGGCGGTGGCGACGTATCAGCGCTACACCGACCTTTGGAATCAGATCGCGGCTGAGGGCGGCGCTGCTCCGGAGCGGCTTCTTGACGTTATGGAGGACAACGAGCTGGCAGCTGAGGAGTTCGAGTTCTTCGAAGGCCTTACGGCGAGGGGCTGGCGAGTCTCCGGTCCCATCACTTTCGCCAAGACCCGGCTGGTCCAATACCAAGACGGCGTCGGGCTCATCCAAATTTACGCGTGCTCAGATCTCTCGGGCGCTCGGCTCATCGACGGCGGCGGCAACGATGTAACTCCTGAACGCGAGGAGCAAGTGCCGCTCATGTTGACCTTCAGCATCGAACGTCCGGATTCCGTCTTGCTATCGAAGAGTGACCTATGGGATCGTCCCGGCGTGTGCTAATCGTCACAGCGGTTGCTTCCGTGGCGATCTTCGCGAGTGGGGAATTCGGCGCGGCTCATGGGCAAAGTAGCCTCTGCAGCATAGGCAGCGCTTTTTCCGGTACGTGCAACGGGAGCATCGAGCCCGACATCTCGAATGGTGGTGTTAATCTCGGCGCGGAGGAGACACGCAGAGGTGCGCCTGCAGGAAGCGCTCAGGCGCCGCGCTTCAACGGAGGAGCGAGCAACTGGGCTGCGGGGCGTGGACTCATCGGCGGCCGGAGGTTCGGGGACTCGTGTTCGCCGGAACTGGGTTGTGGCACGCTCGAGCCCCTGCCTTCGGGTGCACCGGCTGAGCCCGAGGCATCCGTTGCCGAGGTGACGATACGTGATGTGGCGTCGTTTGCGCCGGGGCCGGTGGCGGATGAGATGGAGCCGGGGTGGGGGATCGCGGTGCGGCGGTTGCCGGCGAACTTCATCAGTGGCGCGACCGAGCAGGTCGTGGAGGGGATGCTGTTGGGGCGGCCGGCGGCGGTGCGGTTCACGCCGGTCGGGTTCGGGTGGGACACCGGCGATGGCGGCCGGGTGGAGGCGTCGACGGCGGGTGCGACGTGGGAGCGGCTGGGTCAGAAGGAGCTCACTGACACGGCCACGAGTCACCGGTACGAGGAACGTGGCTTCTACGACGTACAGCCGACCGTGACGTATGCGGCCGAGTACCGGTTCGACGGCTCAGCGTGGATCCCGATCGTCGGCACCCTCGACGTCGCAGGAGCGCCGTACCGGGTGCGGGTCGTGACTGTGGAGACGCGACTGACCCGCGGCGACTGCATCCGATACCCGAACGACCCCGGCTGCAGGTGACCAGGCGATTTCTCCGACGCGCTTGACCCCGCCCTAACGTCACGGTTTCGACTGGGACGCATGAAGCTCATCCCGGTCGCGTATCTCGCGTCATATCTGCTGTCTCTGCTGGGCAACTCGATCGCGGGCGTCGCGCTGCCGCTGATCGTCTTGCAGGTCACGGGCAGCGTGCTCGGCGCGGGGACCGTGGCCGCGGCGACGGCGATCCCGGCGGTGCTCGCGGGGCTTCTGATGGGCGTCGTGATCGACCGGATCAACCGGCGGACGTCGTCGGTGATCACCGACCTCGTCTCGGCAGCGTCGATCGCGGCCCTTCCGCTCATCGATCTGATCTCCGGCCTGAACCTCGGCTGGTTCATCCTGTTCGGGGTGATCGGCTCGCTCGGCGATGTGCCCGGAATGACGGCCCGGGATGCGCTGCTCCCAGCGATCGTCCGGCACAGCGGGATGGCGGCCGAGCGGCTCATGGGCATCAGGGAGGCGCTCGGTGCGGTCGCCCTGCTGCTGGGACCGGCGGCGGCCGGGACGCTCATGGTGCTCTTCGACGGTTCCACGGTCCTGTGGATCACGGCGGCGACCTCGCTGGTCGCGGCGCTGCTGACCCTGCTCATCCCGCACCGCGTCGGCACGATCGTGACGGCCGACGGCGTGACGGTCGACGGCTCCACGGCGACGGCTGCGACGACTGCGACGACTGCGACGACTGCGACGACGCCGACCGGCTCCGGGTGGCGCCAGCTCCGCGACGGCTGGCGGGTGCTGTTCCGCAGCCGCTTCCTGCTCGCCACCACGATCCTCAGCCTCGCGTCGGTGCTGGTGCTCGCGTCTCTGCAGGGGCTGATCCTGCCGGTCTACTTCACGGTCGTCGGGCAGCCGGGGATGCTCGGCTTCGTCCTCACCGCGCTCGCCGGCGGGTCGCTCATCGGCGGCGTGATCTACGCCTCGGCGGGGGCGCGCGGACGCAGGCGTGTGTGGTTCCTCGCCGGGCTCCTCGGAACCACGCTCGGATTCGGGATCATCGCCGCGCTGCCGTCGGTGTGGGTCGTGTTCGCGGGGGCGTTCGTGGTCGGGTTCGCCAGCGGGCTGTTCGGCAGCCTGATCGGGGTCCTCATGATCGAGCGCATCCCCGAGCAGATGCGCGGTCGGATCATGGGGACGCAGAACGCGATCATGACCGCGGCCCCGTCGCTCGGGATCGTCGCCGCCGCGGTGCTCACGGAGTACGCGGGCGTGAACCTCGCCGCGGTGATCCTGTGCGCGTCGTGGCTGTTCGCGCTCGCGCTGGGCCTGTTCGCGCGTTCGCTGCGTAACCTGGAACCCCGGATCGACCGCGCCGACACTGGAGACACCGAGCCCGCATCCGCGGGGACCCGGCGCGTGGGGGATGACGAGATGGCGGTGGTTCGCGATGCACAGCGGTGAGCTTGCGCGACTCGCGGGGGTCACGGTCCGCGCGCTCCGCCATTACCACCAGGTCGGCGTGCTCGCCGAGCCCGAGCGTCGCAGCAACGGCTACCGCGAGTACGACGTGCAGGACCTGATCCGCGTGCTGCGCATCAAACGGCTCGCGTCCGTCGGGATCCCGCTCGAGCGCATGCCCGACCTGCTGGACGACTCCGGTGAGGATGCGGGCGAGCTCCTCGACGAGCTGGACGCGGAGCTCGCCGGCCAGATCGATCGTCTCTCCAGGCAGCGCGAGCTGATCGCGCGGTTGCGCGATCACGACGCGGCTCCGGATGTCCCTCCCGAGCTCGCCCCGTTCCTCGCCGTGTTCGCCGGGACGGGGCTCCCGCCCGACCTGCTGAGGATGGACCGCGACCAGTCCATCCTCCTGGCCCACCTCGCGGGCGACGACGGCATGCCGCAGCTCACGGCGTTCTACGGCCGGCTCAGCGACCCCGAGCTCGCACCGGCGGTCGCGGCGATCTCCGAACGGTTCGCCCGGCTCGGTCCCGCCAGCACCGACCAGGAGATCACCGACCTGGTCGAGCGCTTCGCGACCACGTTCGCCGGGATCGTCGAGGACCACGGAGCATCCGATTCGCCCATGGATCTCGCCATGAACGCGACGATCTTCTCGGAGTACGTGACCGGCATGCTGAACGAGGCGCAACGGCGCGCGCTCGACGAGGTCGAGCGCCGGTTCGGCGAGGTCGGCGGGGCGTAGCCCGGGTCCGACCGGGTCGAGCGCGTCGCGCGTGCCGAGCGCGCGTGGCGCGCGGTCGTCTGCGTGGCTCGGACGGTTCCTCCACAGGTCGCCGGCTGCCGGGGGCATTGCGCAGATTCGCGCGAGAGCCGTCGCTCGGGCGGGCCCCGTCCATACGCTGCTGACCCATGACCACCCCGTTCGTCGCGACCCCGTCGTGGGAGACGCCTCCGCCGGAACCGGTCGAGCCGGGGCGGGCGGCGCCGGCGCGCGCGTTGCCGTTCGGGCCGATCGAGCGGGCGGCGCCCGCCCGGTCCGACGAGTACGAGGTGCTGGGCCCGCTCGCGCCGTTCGCGGCGTCGGGTCCGGTCACCGACCTGTTCGTCAACGGTGATGCCGGGCTCTGGATCGACCGCGGCACCGGGCCCGAGATCGATGCGAGCTGGTCGGCGACGGAGGCCGAGGTGCGTCAGCTCGCGGTGAAGCTCATCGCGCGCGGCGGCCGGCACATCGACGAGGCGACGCCGGCGGTCGATGTGCGGTTGGGGCGGGGCATCCGGGTGCATGCCGTGCTGCCGCCGATCTCGGCGGCGGGCACGGCTATCTCGATCCGCATTCCGCGGCCGGGCGGGTTCTCGCTCGCGGCGCTCGCGCGTGCCGGCATGTTCTCGGGCGACCACGATCGGGCGCTGCGTGACGCGGTCGCCGCGCGACGCAATGTGCTTGTGACGGGTGCGGGCGGCACCGGCAAGACGACGTTGCTCGCGGCGTTGCTCGGCGAGGCATCGGCGGGCGAGCGCATCGTGGTCATCGAGGACGTCGCCGAGCTCGATGTCGCGCACCCGCACCTGGTGCGCCTCGAGGCGCGCCAGCCGAACCTCGAGGGCACCGGCAGGGTCGGGCTCGACACGCTGCTGCGGGAGGCGCTGCGCATGCGGCCGGATCGACTGGTCGTCGGCGAATGCCGCGGAGCCGAGCTGCGCGAGCTGCTCGCGGCATTGAACACGGGGCACGACGGGGGTGCGGGCACGCTGCACGCCAACTCGGTCGACGATGTGCCCGCGCGGCTCGAGGCCCTGGGCTCGGTCGCCGGCATGTCGGTCGACGCGGTGGCCAGGCAGGCGGTCAGTGCGTTCGACCTCGTCGCGCACCTCGAGCGACGTGACGGGGTGCGCCGGCTTGCCGGGCTGGGGCGGTTCTGCCTCGACCGCGACCGGCTGGCGGTGGAGACACTGTGATCGGCGGAGGCCTTCGCGCCCTCGCGGCCGCGCGGCGCGTGCGCGACGACGTCGCCGCGGTCGATGCGGTCGCGGGTGTGGCCGAGCGGCTCGCGGTGCTCATGTCGGCGGGCGTGCCCGCGTCGGCCGCGTGGCGGCATCTGGCGGCGGATGCTCTGGCCGACCCTGTGCTCGGCGCTGCCGCCCTCGCCGCCGAGGAGGGCGAGCCGATCGCTCCGGCGCTCGCGGCCGCGATCGCGGAATCGGCGGAGGCGCTTACGGGTCGCGGCCGGCGGCGGGTGCGTGCCATGCGCGCACTGCGCGCGGCCGGGAATGCCGCCGCAGTGGGCACGACGGAGGCGGCGGGCGGGACAGGCGCGATGCGCACGGGGCGCGATGTGATCGGGGGCCGCACAACGGAGGCATTGGGCACTTCAGTCGTTGGCGGCGGGGCGGCGCCGGAGCGCGATGCGGTGCGCGCGTCGGCGTGGGCGGCGGTCGCGGCGGCGTGGGCCGTGGCGAGCGAGACGGGTGCGCCGCTCGCCGCGAGTCTGCGTGACCTCGCGGCCTCGCTCCGCGACGATGCGCAGCTGAGGCGCGAGGTCCGGGCGGCGCTCGCCGGTCCGAAGGCGAGCGCGAAGCTCGTCACGCTGCTGCCCGTGGTCGCCGTGGTCTTCGGCGTCGTGCTCGGGTTCGACACCGCGCGCGTGCTGCTCGGCAATCCGCTCGGCTGGGTATGCGTCGTGATCGGCTCGGCGTTGCTGTGGGCCGGTGCTCGATGGAACCGGGCCCTCGCCGCACGCGCCGCACCGCCGAGCGCCTCGCCCGGGCTCGAGCTCGACCTGCTCGCCATCGCGATGTCGAGCGGGACCTCGGTCGACGGTGCGCTCTCCATCACCCGGCGGGCCGTCGGCACGCACCTGCCCGGTGCGGACGACTCCGACCGGCACGCGACCGACCGCGACATCGCCGCGACCGTGCGCATCGCGACCCAGGCCGGCGCGCCGGTCGCCGAGCTGCTGCGGGCCGAAGCCCACCGGCACCGGCGGGCAGCGCGAGCCGAGGGTGCGGTCCGGGCGGCCGCGCTCAGCGTGCGCCTCATGATCCCGCTCGGGGTGTGCATTCTGCCGGCGTTCGTGCTGCTCGGCGTCGCGCCCCTCATGATCTCGGTCGTCACCGGCACCCTCGGCGGTGTCGCATGACGACCATTCGACTCGTGCCCCTCCCCGGGCCGCTGCGCGGCCCCGACCGAAAGGAACCCACTCCATGTCAGAACCCATCTCACCGGCACCGCCCGGCGCTCGGCTTGCCGGGCCTCGCGCGGCCGGCTCACCTCTCGGCATCGCCCCGCAGCACCCAGCCGGCCACGGATGGGTCGCCCGCGCGAGACGCGGGCTCCGTCGGCTTTCGGGCGAGCGCGGCGCCGCGACCGCGGAGTACGCCGTGGCGACCATGGCGGCCGTCGGGTTCGCCGGGCTGCTCGTCGTGCTGCTCCGCGGCGACGAGGTGCGCGGCATCCTCACCGAGCTCGTGCGGAATGCGCTCACCGTGGGCTGACCGTCAGCGGGGGAGTGTGACCGCGGAGCTCGCGGTTGCACTTCCCGCGGTCGCCCTCGTGCTCGCGCTCTGTCTCGGGGCGGTGCACGTCGTCGGGCGGCAGGTGCGGCTGACCGACGCCGCGGCCGACGCCGCCCGTGCGCTCGGGCGCGGCGAGAGCCCCGCCGTCGCGCACGGCATCGCCGACCGCGTCGCCGGGGGCGGCACGCAGCTCTCGACGACGCAGGAGACGCCGCTCATCTGCGCCACCGTCACCGGGAACGGCGGCGCCGGCGTGCTCGGGGTGATCCCGCTGCGGGCCGAGTCGTGCGCGGTCGCCGGAGGCGGCTGATGCTGGGCAGACGGAGCGTGCGCATGCCCGGCCGGCGGCCGGCGGGGTGGGGCGTGCCGATGGCCGGATGGCGACGCGCGACGAATCCGGAACGGACGGCACGCGCGGAGCGCGGCTCCGGCTCGGTGCTCGTGCTCGCGATCGTCGGAGCCGTGCTCGCGTTGACGGCCGGGCTGGTGCCGCTGCTCGGCGTCTTCGTGCACTCGCAGGTCGCGGCGAACGCGGCAGATGCCGCCGCGCTCGCCGCAGCCGACGCGTTGGCCGGAGCCGTGCCCGGCGTGCCGTGCGAACTCGCCGAACTCGTGGCCCGCCGCCACGGCACCCGGCTGGTCTCGTGCGACGGCGCCGGCGCCGAGGCATCCGTCTCGGTCGCGGCGCGCGTGCTCACGTTCGAGATCACCGCGCGGGCGCGCGCGGGCCCGCCCGAGTCCCGCGATGACCTGGCCGAGGCGCGCGCGGGCCCGCCCGAGCCCTGCGATGACCTGGCCGAGGCCCGCGCAGGCCAGTGGGGCCCACCCGAAGCCCGCGCCGGCTCGGCCGAGGCGCGCGGGCCCCCGAGGTCCGACGGCGTCGCGCCCGGCGTCTCGCGGGCTCGACTGAGGCTCGCGCCAGCTAGCCAGCTAGCCAGCTAGCCAGCCAGCCAGCCCTGACGCGCCCCCCGGGAACGGCTCAGTCGAAGACGGTCTCGATGAATCGGTATTCGACGGCGCTCGGCTTCGACGAGCCCGCGCTGTCGAACTCGAGGCCGCCGCCGCGCGAGTAGATGTAGCGTTTGCCCGCCTCGGCCTTCAGCGTGATCTGCGGCTGCGGATCACCCGTGCTCGAGAAGCTCGTGGCGACAGTCTTGCCCTCGAGCGGTCCATCGATCAACTTGGCCGTGTAGGAGCCGGCAGATGACGTGTCCATGCGGTCATTCTCCTCCGCGCACCAGAGATCGCAAGCGATCCTCACCATCGGCGTCGTGCGTCATCGAGGTGTGGGGCGCCAACGCTCCAGGAGGCCGAGCATCGTGACCTCGAGCCAGCGGCGGTACGTCTCCTCGCTCCACCCCGACCGGGTCACGAAGAAGGCGTAGGTCTCGGGCCCGACGAGGTGGTTCAGCTCGTCGGTGGCCTGTTCGACCTCGCCGGATCGGAGCATCCCGCGTTGCTCGAGCCACTGCGCCGCGAGCCCGATGTCCGAGCGACGTCGGCGGTCGAGGTCGGCGACGGCTTCCGCGGCCAGTGCGTCCGTCTCGGCCGCGACGGTCATGGCCCGGACGAGCCCGGCCGTTCGGGTGTTGGCCTGCGCGACGTAGTCGAGCCAGCCGTTCATGGCGTCGATCGGGTCGGCGCGCGACATGATCTCCGCCATCGCGGGCCGCTCGCTGAGGCTGTGCGTTCCCTCGTCGCCCGCGAACTCACGCTCGAACGCCGAGATGAGCAGTGCCGCCTTCGGGCCGGCGAGGTGGACGGACTGCACCGACACCTCGGCCTCGGTGGCGATGTCCTTCATCGTGGTCGCGGGATACCCCTCGTGCGAGAACAGCTTCGCCGCCGCGTCGAGGATGGCCGACCGGGTGCGCTCGGCGTCCGCCTGTCGTCGCGGCGACGAATAGCTTCGCGGCGTCACGTACCCTCCCGATATGGTTAGAGTTCAATTCTAACGAATGTTGAATCACACGACTGCCGGATCTCACGAATGGACTGCGCCGTGGCCACCTATCTTCTCGCCTCGAATCCGATCCACGGCCACGCCGGCCCGATCGTGCAGGTCGCGCGCCATCTCGTCGGCGAGGGGCACCGGGTCACGCTCATCACGGGAAGCCGGTTCCGCGACCACGCGGAGGCCGCCGGCGCCGACTTCATCCCGCTGCAGGGCTCCGCGGACTACGACGACCGTCTTCCCGACACCTACCTCCCGGAGCGTGAACGGTACCGGGGCGTCGCGCGTGCGCAGTACGACATCCGCACGATCTTCGTCGAGACCATCCCCGACCAGTACCGCACCCTGCAGCAGGCGATGACGGCGGTCGACCCGGACGCCGTGCTCGTCGACGGCGCGTTCGGTGGCGCGCTGCCGCTCATGGCGAAGACGACCCGGCGCCCGCCCGTCGTCGCGCTCGGGGTCACTCCGCTCACCCAGTCCTCACGCATGCTCGGGCCGCACGGCATGGCGCTGCCGCCGGCGACCGACGCGATGGGGCGTGCCCGGTACGCCGCGATGAACGCGCTCGCGAAGGGCGTGATCTTCCGGCCGACGCAGCGGGCCGGGGTTCGCGCGTTCGCCGCGTGCGGCGCGCGCCTCGACGGGTTCGTCATGGACGCCTCCCGGCGATTCGACCGCTTCCTGCAGGCGGGTCCGGCGAGCCTCGAGTACACCCGCCCCGATCTCGACGCCAACGTCAGCTTCGTCGGCGTGCTGCCCCAAACCGGCGTTCCCGGCCCCACTCCCGAGTGGTGGCACGAGCTCGACGGCCGCCGGCCCGTCGTGCACGTCACGCAGGGCACCATCGACAACCACGACTACGGGCGCCTCGTCCGTCCGACGCTCGAGGCGCTGGCCGACCGCGAGGTCACCGTCGTCGTCACCGCAGGCGGCCGGCCCGTCGAAGCCGTCGGCGCGGTGCCGGCGAACGCCCGGGTCGAGCGCTATCTCTCGTACGACGAGCTCCTGCCCCGCACCGACGTCTTCATCACGAACGGGGGCTTCGGCGGCGTCCAGGCGGCGCTCGCCGCCGGAGTTCCGCTGGTCGTGGCCGGCGACACCGAGGACAAGCCCGAGGTGGCGGCCCGTGTGGCCTGGACGGGCGCCGGGATCGACCTCAAGACCGGCGTGCCGACCCCCGACGCGGTTCGGCGCGCCGTCGACGCCGTGCTCTCCGACGGCTCATATCGCGCCCATGCCCGGCGCATCGCCGCCGACAGCGCCGGGCATGACGCGTTGCGTGAGATCTCGGATCATCTGGAGCGCACGCAGGTCAGGTCGCACGCCCGCTGACGGCCGGCTCGTGCGTCGCGGACGACCGGATCGGCCCCTTCGCGCCCCGCGACGCGGCCCGGAGGGCGAGGAGCCCGGTCACGATGATCGCGGTGTGCAGCGCGATGAACGCGAGCATCGCGCCGAGCGGATAGCCCGCCGCGATCATGTAGACGTCGTCGAGCACCCCGCGCACCGCGGAGAGCCCGATCGCGAGCCACGCGAGGATCCGGCTCTGACCAGGGCGGAACGACGCGACCACGAGGAAGACGCCGAGGATGATCAGGTCCAGGCCGAACAACAGCATGTAGTCGAGGAACCCGCGATACGCCGCGCCGCCGATCGGGGCGTCCCAGCCGGGAATGCTGAGCTCGAGCCGAGCCGCATTGAGGAATGGCAGCCACATGATCCCGAGGACGATGTTGACCAGCCCGACGACACGGAACCACCACGTGAGAAATTTCATAGGTTGATTGTCTATTGATTAGAGACATGCGTCAATGAAATTCTCGCCGAGAATTCCGCATGCCTCGTCCACACCCGCGACGCCGCAGAACAGGTGCAACTCGGCTCGACTGTGTATCGTGTGGCTGTCACCGGCATGTTGCCCGGTGATGGCACGCTGCCCGGGGGTGCGGCTCGCGCACATCCCCGTGTTGGAAGAAATTTGAGGAGCCTGTGGCAGGCACGAAGAAGTTGGTCATCGTCGAGTCGCCGACGAAGATGAAGTCGATCGCGCAGTACCTCGGCGACGGCTACCAGGTGCTGTCGTCGGTCGGGCACATCCGCGACCTGATCGAGCCCAAGAACCTTCCGGCCGAGCTCAAGAAGGGCTCGCTCGGCAAGTTCTCCGTCGACGTCGAGAACGGCTTCGAGCCCTACTACGTCGTCTCCGATGCCAAGAAGAAGACCGTCGCCGAGCTCAAGCGGGCCCTCAAGGACGCCGACGAACTCCTGCTCGCCACCGATGAAGACCGCGAAGGCGAAGCGATCGCGTGGCACCTCCTGCAAGAGCTGAAGCCCAAGGTCCCCGTCCGCCGCATGGTCTTCCACGAGATCACGAAGGACGCGATCCTCGCCGCGAAGGACCACACGCGCGAGCTCGACACGTCGCTCGTCGACGCGCAGGAGACCCGCCGCATCCTCGACCGGCTCTACGGCTACGAGGTGTCGCCCGTGCTCTGGCGCAAGGTCGGCCCTGGCCTGTCGGCCGGCCGGGTGCAGTCCGCCGCGACCCGCCTCGTCGTCGACCGTGAGCGCGAACGGCTCGCGTTCGTCCCTGCCTCGTACTGGGACCTGATCGCCCGGTTCGCGGGTGAGGGCAGCTCGTTCGAGGCCCGGCTCGTCCGGGTCGCGGGCGACCGCGTGGCCACGGGCCGTGACTTCGACGACCAGGGCCGTCTCAAGAGCAAGGCCGCCGTCCTCGACGAGCCGACCGCGACCGCGCTCGCCGCGGCGCTGCGCGACGACACGGTCGCCCGCCGCGTGTCGAAGGTCGAGTCGAAGCCGTACTCGCGGCGTCCCGCCGCGCCGTTCACGACCTCGACGCTCCAGCAGGAGGCGGCGCGCAAGCTGCGCCTGTCCGCGCGGGACACCATGCGGGTCGCGCAGTCGCTGTACGAGAACGGGTACATCACCTATATGCGTACCGACTCGTCGTCGCTGTCGCAGCAGGCCATCAAGGCGGCGCGCGACCAGGCGACGAAGCTGTACGGCGCCGACTCGATCCCCGAGAAGCCGCGCACCTACGCCGGCAAGTCGAAGAACGCGCAGGAGGCCCACGAGGCCATCCGCCCGTCGGGTGACGTGTTCCGCACTCCCGCGTCCGTCGAGGGCCAGCTCCGCGGCAGCGAGTTCAAGCTCTACGACCTGATCTGGAAGCGCACGGTCGCCTCGCAGATGGCCGACGCCAAGGGGCACACCGCGACGGTCACGATCGCGGTCGGCCCGACCGCGGCCGACGCCGCCGCACCCGAGGCGCCCACGGCGCCCGTGGCCGGCACCATCGCCGAGTTCACGGCCAGCGGCACCGTCATCACGTTCCGCGGGTTCCTCGCCGCCTATGAAGAAGGCCGCGACGAAGAGCGCAACGCCGACGACGCTCCCGGCGAGGCCAAGCTGCCGCCGCTCGAGGAGGGCCAGAGCGTGGCGCTCGACGAGCTCGAGGCCAAGGGGCACGAGACGAGCCCGCCGCCGCGGTACACCGAGGCGAGCCTCGTCAAGCGCCTCGAAGAGCTCGGCATCGGGCGTCCGTCGACCTTCGCGTCGATCATCTCCACGATCCTCGACCGCGGCTACGTGTCGCAGCGCGGCCAGGCGCTCGTGCCGAGCTGGACCGCGTTCTCCGTGGTGCGCCTCCTCGAGGAGCACTTCGGCGACCTCGTCGAGTACGACTTCACCGCCGAGATGGAGGACGACCTCGACCGCATCGCGTCGGGCGAGGCGGACCGGGTCGACTGGCTCAACGAGTTCTACTTCGGCGGCGACAAGCACAAGGGCCTGCGCAAGATCGTCGACAACCTCGGCGAGATCGACGCGCGCGAGATCAACTCGGTCGAGGTCGCGCCCGGCATCACGCTGCGGATCGGCAAGTACGGCCCCTACCTCGAGCAGGTCGACGAGGCTGCCGGGCCGGATGCCACGCCCAAGCGCGTGAACCTCCCCGAGGGCCTCGCGCCCGACGAGCTCACGGCCGAGAAGGCCATCGAGCTCGTCGAGGCACCGGTGCAGAGCGATCGCGTGCTCGGCACGAACCCCGAGAACGGCAAGCAGATCGTCGTGAAAGACGGGCGATTCGGCCCCTACGTCACCGAGCTCGAACCCGAGCCCGAGGCATCCGTCGACGCCGCGACCGGCGAGGTCACCGAGCCCGCGAAGCCCAAGCGGGGCACCAAGAAGGCCGCTGCGCCGAAGCCCCGCACGGCGTCGCTGTTCAAGACGATGCAGATCGAGGAGATCGACCTGCCGACGGCGCTCAAGCTGCTCGACCTGCCGCGCGTGGTCGGCCTCGACCCCGAGTCGGGCACCGAGATCACCGCGCAGAACGGCCGGTACGGTCCCTACCTGAAGAAGGGCACCGACACCCGCACGCTGCCGAGCGAGGACGCGATCTTCGAGATCGACCTCGCGGGAGCGCTCGAGCTGCTCAGCCAGCCCAAGTACGGCGGGCGTCGCGAGTCCAGCGCCCTCAAAGAGTTCGAGGCCGACCCCGTGAGCGGCAAGCCGGTCAAGGTGAAGGACGGCCGATTCGGGCCCTACGTCACCGACGGGACGACGAACGCGACCATCCCGCGGGGTGAGAACGTCGAGGACCTGACCTTCGAGCGCGCGATCGAGCTCCTGCAGATCAAGCGCGACAAGGGCCCGGCGCCCGCGCGCGGGAAGCGCGGCACGACCAAGAGCACCGCGAAGAAGCCCGCGGCGAAGAAGGCGGCGCCGAAGAAGAGCTCCGCGTGACGCGCGGGCTCTTCATCACCCTCGAGGGGGGCGACGGGTCCGGCAAGTCGACGCAGGCGGAGCTGCTCCGCGAATGGCTCACCACCGAGGGCCAGACCGTCGTGCGTACGCGCGAACCGGGCGGAACCGACGTGGGCCTGGAGATCCGTGAGCTCGTGCTCCACCATCGCGGCGACATCTCGCCGCGGGCCGAGGCCCTGCTCTACGCCGCCGACCGCGCCCATCACGTCGCCACGCTCGTGCGCCCCGCGCTCGCGCGCGGCGAGGTGGTCGTGCAGGACCGCTACCTCGATTCATCCGTCGCGTATCAGGGGGCCGGGCGCGTGCTCGACCCGGGCGAGGTGCGAAGCCTCTCCGAGTGGGCCGCCGAGGGGCTGCTGCCCGACCTCACCGTGCTCCTCGACCTGGACTCGAGCGCCGCACGGGCCCGCCTCGACGTCGCCCGCACCCGGTACGACCGGCTCGAGGCCGAGGCATCCGAGTTCCACGACCGCGTGCGCAGCGCCTATCTGGCGCTCGCGGACGCGGAACCCGGGCGATTCCTCGTGATCGACGCGAGCCGCTCGGTCGACGAGATCGCGGGCGCGATCCGCGAGCGGGTTCGCGGGCTCCTCTGAGCTTCGCGTCAGGGGAGCCGGGTACCGTGATGGGCGTGACGGTGTGGAGCGAGCTGACTGGCCAGGACACGGCGATCGCCATCTTCCGGCAGGCCGCCGCCGCGTCGGTCGCGTCGCCGGCATCGGCGTCGGGTGGGGCGGATGCCTCGGCCGGGGCGGATGCCTCGCCGGCGCCCTCGGCGCAGCAGATGACGCACTCGTGGCTCATCACGGGCCCGCCCGGGTCGGGCCGCTCCAACCTCGCCTACGCGTTCGCGACGGCGCTCATCTCGGGCGACCCCGACGGCGACGAGGCCACGCGCATCCAGGTCGAGGCGCGCAGCCATCCCGACCTGCATGTGCTCTCCACCGAGGGTGTGATCATCCGTGTGCACGACGTGCGTGAGATCGTCCGTCGCTCGCACTACGCGCCATCCGTCGGTCGGCACCGCGTGATCATCGTCGAAGACGCCGACCGCATGACCGAGCACACGTCCAACGTGCTGCTCAAAGAGCTCGAAGAGCCGCCCGAGCGCACCGTCTGGCTGCTCTGCGCGCCGAGCGACGCCGACCTCATCCCGACCATCCGTTCGCGCGTGCGCACCGTACGTCTGCAGGTGCCGTCGATCGACGACGTCGCCGGGCTCCTCATCAGGCGCGACGGGGTCGATCCGGTCGTGGCGGAGCGCGCCGCGCGCGAGGCGCAGAGTCACATCGGCATGGCGCATCGGCTCGCCACGAGCGATGAGGCCCGCAGCCGGCGCGAAGAGACCCTGCGGCTCACGCTCGGGGTGCGTTCGGCGTCGGGTGCGGTGCGTACCGCGGCCCGGCTGCTCGAGATCGCGGGCGACGACGCGAAGGCGATCACCGAGCTCCGCGACGCCGAAGAACGCGAACACGCGCTCCGTTCGCTCGGCCTGAGCCCCGGGCAGGCGGTGCCGCCCGCGCTCCGCGCCCAGATGAAGGCCCTCGAAGACGACCAGAAGCGTCGCGCGACGCGCAGCCTCCGCGATGGCATCGACCGCATCCTCGTCGACCTCGCGTCGCTCTTCCGCGACGTGCTCGTGCTGCAGCTCGACGCCGACGTCGCGCTCGTCAACCGCGAGCTCGAGTCCGAGCTGCGTGCCGCCGCGGCATCCGCCACGCCGGCCGACTCGCTCGCGACGCTCGACGCCATCCAGGAGGCGCGCACCCGCATCGAGGGCAACGTGCAGCCCGTGCTCGCGCTCGAAGCGATGCTCGTGTCCGCGATCCGGCGACCAGATCACGAACGGGGGGCCGCATGAGCCGGCGGTCGGTGAAGCAGTCCGTGCTCGCGGTGCTGGCGGCGAGCGCGCTGCTGCTGAGCGCGTGCGTGCCCGGTTCGCCGCCGTCGCGCACGTCGACGCCGACCGGAGAGTCCGTCTCGCCCGAGCTCGAGCCGTTCTACTCGCAGGTGCTCGAGTGGGAGGACTGCGGCGACGGCATGCAGTGCACGACGGCGACGGCGCCGCTCGACTGGGACGACCCCGCGGCGGGTGAGGCCGAGCTTGCGCTCGTCCGGCACTCCGCGACCGGTGACCGCATCGGCTCGCTGCTCGTGAACCCCGGAGGTCCGGGCGGGTCGGGGTACGACTTCGTGGCGAGCTCGCTCGACTTCGCGGTGGGGAAACCGCTGCAGGAGCGATTCGACGTGGTGGGGTTCGATCCGCGCGGGGTCGGCCGGTCGTCGGCCGTGTCCTGCGTCGATCCTGCGCAGATGGACGAGTACCTGTACGGCATCCCGGAGGCGCCGCGCGGCAGCGACGCGTGGATCGAAGAGATCCGGGCGGGCAATGCCGAGTTCGGCGCGGCGTGCGAGGCCCGTACGGGAGAACTGCTCGCGAACGTCGACACGGTGAGCGCGGCTCGCGATCTCGATCTGCTGCGCGCCGTGCTCGGCGACGAGAAGCTGAACTATCTCGGGTACTCGTACGGCACGTTCCTGGGCGCCACGTTCGCCGAGTCGTATCCCGAACACGTGGGCCGGCTCGTGCTCGACGGTGCGCTCGATCCAACTTCGAGCGAGAGCGACGTCACGAGGGCGCAGGCGGTCGGCTTCGAGCACGCGCTCCGTGCGTATCTCGAAGACTGCCTGACCGGCGAGGAGTGCCCGTTCACCGGCAGCGCCGACGAGGCGATGGCCGAGATCTCGGAGCTGCTCGCCTCGGTCGACCAGAGTCCGCTGCGGGGAACCGACGGCCGGCAGGTCGATGCCGACGCGCTGATCACGGCCATCATCTTCCCGCTGTACAGCCCCGACCGGTGGCCGTATCTCACCCAGCTCTTCACCTCGGTCCAGTTCGGAGACGCCGACCTCGCGCTGCAGCTCGCCGACGCGTACAACGGCCGCAACCCCGACGGCACGTATCTCGACAACTCGACCGAGGCGTTCGCCGCCATCAACTGCCTCGACTACGAGTACCAGAGCGATGTGAGCGTCATGCGCGAGAAGGCGGCGGAGGTCGCTGCGGCGGCCCCCGTGATCGGCCCGTACTTCGGGTACGGCGACCTCGGCTGCATCGACTGGCCGGCGCAGAGCACCGCCGACCGGGCGCCGATCCATGCCGAGGGTGCTGACCCGATCCTCGTCATCGGCACGACCGGCGACCCGGCGACGCCCTACGAGTGGTCGGTCGCGCTCGCCGACCAGCTCGACTCGGGCGTGCTCGTGACGTACGAGGGCGAGGGGCACACGGCGTACAACAAGTCGAACCAGTGCGTCTCCGACGCGGTCGAGCGCTATCTCATCGACGGCACCGTGCCCGACAACGGCCTCACCTGCTGATCGCTCGGCGGGTGGTCAACCGCCGGGGAAAAACACGCTAGTATTGGTGCTCGTGCCACGGACGCCTCGGGGTCCGGGCCACGCCGCCTTAGCTCAGTCGGCAGAGCGATTCACTCGTAATGAATAGGTCGTCGGTTCGATTCCGACAGGCGGCTCCATCACGAAAGCCCTTCCTTCCGGAGGGGCTTTCGTCGTTCCGGGTGTCACTGACGCGTCCTCCCCAGGGCGGGCCGGCGTTCGGCGATCCACCACTCTGAGAAGACCTCGTCTCGGCGCGAGCAGCGGGGCTACATTTTTTCGCGCGGGCGCTGGGCCCGTCTCGGAGAGGACCTGTTGATGAAGAGCATTCGACGCCCGGCCGCGGTCGGCGCGCTGATGACGACGGCCGCTGCGGCGGCGACGCTGGCGGGCGCGCCGGCTGCGGCGGCCGCGGAGGGCGGCGATCCTGAACGCATCAGGATCGAGGGGGAGTGGCGGTCGATCGCGCCCGGTGAGACGCAGTACGTCGATGAGGTGCGCTGCCCCGGCAGCCACCCGTACGTGTTCAACGAGCTGTACGGCGGCCGGCCGTGGCTCCTGACGCCGGGCGTCGAGGTGCTGGTCGACGGTGGGCGATCCGGTGAGCTCGCGGTGGACATCCGCTCCGTTCTCACGAGGCTCGAGGACGCGACCGTGACCGGCATCGGGCCGGCCGAACGCAACCGCATCACGTGGGACCGCGCGGGCGAGTCTGCGACGTACCGCGTCGACGTGCACTGCACCTCCGACGAGCAGGATTCGTATGCGTGACGCGAGGCGCACGGGCGCCCGCGGGCCCTAGGCTGGCCCGTATGACGGATCGACTGCGCTGGGGCATCCTGGCCACGGGCGGCATCGCCCACGCGTTCACGAGCGACCTCAAGCTCAACGGGTTCGACGTCCGGGCGGTCGGTTCGCGCACCCAGGGCTCGGCCGACGCGTTCGCGGCCGAGTTCGACATCCCGACGGCGTACGGCAGCTACGAGCAGCTCGCCGCGGACCCCGAGATCGACGTGATCTACGTGTCGACCCCGCACCCGTTCCACGCCGAGGGTGCGACGCTCGCGCTCGAGGGCGGCAAGCACGTGCTCGTCGAGAAGGCGTTCAGCCTGAACGAGGCCGAGGCGCGCCGCGTCGCCGACCTCGCCGCCTCGAAAGGCCTGCTGGTGCTCGAGGCGATGTGGACGCGGTATCTGCCGCACATGGTCCGCATCCGCGAGATCATCGCCGAGGGCACGCTCGGCGAGCTGCGTACGTTGATCGCGGACCACACGCAGAAGCTGCCCGACGACCCCTCGCACCGGCTCAACGCGCTCGAGCTCGGTGGCGGCGCGCTGCTCGACCTCGGCATCTACCCGATCTCGTTCGCGTGGGACCTGTTCGGCAAGCCCTCGACCATCCAGGCGACGGCGACGTTCAAACCGACCGGCGCCGACGCGCAGATCGCGACGATCTTCGGCTACGAGGGGTCGCGCATCGCGCTGACGCTCTCCGCGAGCGACGCCCGCGGTCACGACACCGCCACCATCGTCGGCACCGAGGCCCGCATCGACATCGACGACGTCTGGTACACGCCGACGACGTTCCGCGTGGTGTCGTACGACGGCAGCGTGCTCGAGGAGTACCGCTCGGAGGTCAATGGCCGCGGCATGCAGTTCCAGGCCGCAGCGCTCGAACGCCTCGTCGCCGAGGGCAACCTCGCGGGCGACATCCTGCCGATCGAGGAGACCGTCGGCATCATGGGCACGCTGGACGCTATCCGCGAGCAGATCGGACTCCGCTACCCCGGGGAGTGACCGGCGAGTGGCCCCGGGCGTCACCGAACGAGTCACCAGGCGAGTCAGCAGGCGGTGCCCGGCGCTCGTCCAAGATCGGCTCGTACAATGCCCAGGTGATGCAGGGTGAGGGGAGCGGCGAGGCGACGCCGAAGGACCGGGCTGCTCACGCGACGCAGGCCGGCACATTCGTCTCCCGGGTGACCGGCACCGCGCGCCGGCATCGGCTGCCGCTCGCCATCGTCGGCGCGAGCCTCGCGCTGGTGCTGCTCGGCACCGGAGCCGTCTTCGCGGGCACCTGGACCGCGGCGCCTAGCGCGAGCGACACCGTGACCGTGGCCACGACCCCCGCGCCGACGCCCACCGCCCGGCCGGCTCGCCCCGCGCCCGCGGCCGAGGTGGCGGCGAGCCGCATCCGCACCTGCTCGGTCGCCGACCGGGCCGCTGACCCGCGGCTGGCGAGCCTGCAGGCACAGGTCATGAACGCCGCGACGGGCGAGGTGCTCTACGACCGGGGCGGCACGACGGCCTCGCGCACCGCGAGCGTCATGAAGGTGCTCACCGCGGCCGCCGCGCTCTCGGTGCTGGGGCCCGAGTTCCGCACGACGACCACGGTCGTGAAAGGCGCCGAGCCCGGCTCGGTCGTGCTCGTCGGCGGCGGCGACGTCACGCTGTCGCGCACGCCGAGCGGAACCGAGACCGTCTACCCGGGGGCCGCGCACCTCGACGACCTGGCCGCGCAGGTGCGTGCGGCCTGGGAAGCGGACCCCGCGAACCCGCCGCTCACGAAGCTGATCCTCGATGCGAGCGCCTTCAGCGGACCCGAATGGCACGACAGCTGGGACACGGTCGAACGCGACCTCGGCTACATGTCGCCGATCACGGCGCTGCAGGTCGACGGCGACCGCGACGACCCTGGCGCGAACACCTCGGCGCGCAGCACCGACCCGATCGGCCGCGCGGGGGACGCGTTTGCGAACGAGCTCGGCGGGATCTCGGTCGTCGAGCGCGGCACCGCCCCCGCTGGAGCCCAGCAGCTCGGTCAGGTCGCCTCGCCGACCGTCGCGCAGCTCGTCGACAAGGCGCTCGTCGTCTCCGACAACACCGTCGCCGAGATGCTCGCGCGACTCGTGGCCATCCAGACCGGCGCCGGCAGCTCGTTCGACGCGATCAACGCGGGCGTGCTGCAGGGCCTCGCGGCGTACGGCGTCGACACGACCGGCGTCCACGTCGTCGATGGGTCCGGCCTGTCCGACTTCAACGCGGTCCCGCCGTCCTACCTGACCCGCCTCTTCGTGAAGATCAACGCCCGCGAGGGCGACCTCGGCGTGCTCATGGACGGGCTGCCGGTCTCGGGTCAGCGGGGCTCGCTCTCGTACAGCGACCGGTTCGCGGGCGACAACGCGGTCGCCGATGGTGCCGTGTCGGCCAAGACCGGCTGGATCGAGACGGGCTACACCCTCTCCGGGGTCGTCCGTGCGCAGGACGGGGCGACGCTCACCTTCGCGATCTACGCGCTCGGCGACGTGACCGACGAGGCGAAGCAAGCGATCGACACCCTGACGACCGGGTTCTACCTCTGCGGCGACAACCTCGGCAACGGCTGACGCGGCCACGAGGCATCCGTCACCCGGACCGCGTCGGGACCGCGTCATCTCGTCGGGCATCCGTCTCAGACGCGGGCGATCTGCCCCCGGCGCGCTCAATAGCGACCAGAATGGGAGTGAGGGAAGGATGATCAGCATGACTCGGGCGCTCATGATCGTGGACGTGCAGAACGACTTCACCGAGGGCGGAGCGCTCGGCGTCGTGGGCGGCGACGCCGTCGCGCGTGGGGTCTCCGACCTGCTCGCGGCGCACCGCGGCGAGTACGGCGTCGTCATCGCGTCACGCGACTGGCACGACGCCGACAACGACAACGGCGGCCACTTCGCGGGCGAGGACACGGACCCCGACTTCGTCGAGACCTGGCCCGACCACTGCGTCGCGGGCACGCGCGGCGCCGAATACCACCCCGACTTCGACCATTCGGGCGTCGACGTGCACATCCGCAAAGGACAGGGCGAGGCCGCCTACTCGGCCTTCGAGGGCGTCGCCGACGACGGCCGCACCGTCGCGCAGATCCTCGACGACCACGGTGTGACCGAGGTCGACCTCGTCGGCATCGCGACCGACTACTGCGTCCGCGCGAGCGGGCTCGACGCCGTCGAACACGGACGGCACGTGCGCATCTTCACCGACCTCATCGCGGGCGTCGCGCCCGAGAGCAGTGAGGCGGCGCTCGCCGAGCTCGCGCACGCCGGCGCGGTGCTCGCCGAGTCGTCGGCGCTCGGCGCAGCACCGGCGTGAGGTGGGCCGGGGCGCCGGAGGCGCCCGTCCTGTACGCCGACAGCGCCGACGGCACGCTCATCGCCTACCGCGTGCACGGGCCCGCGTCGCCGGAGACGGGTGGCCCGGGGCCAGCGGATGCCTCGGGTCGGGCGGATGCCTCGGGGCGAGCGGATGCCGCTCCGCCGGTGCTGCTCGTCCACGGCTTCGCATCCACGGCCCGGGTGACCTGGGAGGGCACCGGGTGGGTGCGTGCGCTCACGCAGGCCGGCCGCACCGTGGTCACGGTCGATCTGCGTGGGCACGGCGAGAGCGACAAGCCGTCCGAGGCATCCGCCTACCGGCCTGAGCGGCTCGGCGACGACCTCGTCGCCGTCCTCGACAGCGCGGCCATCGAGCGGGTCGACGTCGTGGCGTACTCGATGGGCAACCGGGTGCTGTCGGCGTTCGCGACGGCCGCCCCCGAGCGGCTGCGGCGCGCCGTGATCGGCGGAGCCGGGCCGAACGAGCTGTTCGCGTCGTGGGACCTCGATCAGGTGCGCGGGCTGCTTCTGCGCGACGAGGCACCCGCCGACGCCCGCATCGCCCAGGTGCTGCGCACCGCGCTCGACTCGGGCGCCGATCGCGGCGCGCTGCTCGCGTGCGTCGAGGGCGTGGCGGGGACGCCGCTCAGCCTCCCGGTCGAGCTCCCGGTGCGGTTCGTCGCCGGTGAGCTCGATCGGGTGCCCGACGGGGTCGAGGCGTTCGCCGCCGCGCGGGGGAGCGAGGTGGTCCGCATCGCCGGCCGCGACCACGTGTCGACGCTCACGAGCCGCGAGTTCAAGACCGCGGCGCTCGACTTCCTCGCCTGACCCGGCCCGATCCGCGCCCGCCCCGCGTTCGGCTACGAACCCAGGCGCGGGATGAAATCAACCCCCCGGCTCCGAATCGGAATCCGAAGTCCCTTTCGGTAGCTTGGAGGCGCAGCATCGCTGTGTCACCCACTTCTCAGCCCCAAGGAGCAACCTCTCCATGCCCTCACGCCGCCACGTCTCCGCGTTCGCCGCCCTCGCCATCGGCGGGCTTCTGCTCACCGGGTGCGCCGCGAACTCCACGTCCTCCGAGGGCGCCGGCGAGTCCGGCGACACGAACTCGAGCGACATGAACGCCGCACCCGCCGACCAGACGGTCGCCGAGGCGTGCACCGACCTGCAGGCCGCGATCACCGAGTCCAGCAGTGCGCTGCAGGACGGCATGACCGAGCTGAGCGCCGACCCCGACGCCGCCATCGAGAAGCTCAACACGTTCGTCGACGAGTTCGCGGCGGCCCGGGCCGATCTCGGCAACGCCGAGGTCAAGGCGCAGGCCGACGCGGCCGGCGTCGCCTTCGAGGAGCTCGTGGGCCTCGCGCAGGACGCGGCCGCCGACCCGGCCTCGATCGACATGAACGCCTACATGGACGCCATGCAGAATGCCCAGACCGAGCTCGTCGCCATCGGCGAGGTGTGCACGAACTGACCGCCGCGGGGCATTCCCGGACGCCGGGGTCGACGCACACGTCGGCCCCGGCGTCCTCGTCTGCACCGGAGGCTGTGACTGAGGTTCTCCCTTTTCCGCCGACGGTATGCCGGCGGCGTGGGCGCGGGTGGTCCGCGCTATATTGAGATAGTGAACCGACTCGCATACGTGGTTCGGCCTGCAGACGACCTGATGCGTCGTCAGTTGATCGACGCCTGGCTGCAGGTGTCAGCGTCGCCGTCGCCGTTCGAGCATGCCGCCGCATTGACGACGGCAATCCAAGCCGCAGCTGAGGCAGGTCTCTCGGCTGAGGGCATTTCCATCGAATCCGGTGCCGAGCCGGCTCTGGTGGAAGCAGTTCTCGGCGGTCGCTCCGTGACCGCCTACCTACTTGCGAAGCGCGCCCGTTTCGACGTGTGCGCGAACGCTTCTAGTGCCTGAGTCGAGAGCGGCGCACGGGTCCGAACGTGTGTCGATAGTTACTCGAGGAACTCGGCCCACCCGCTCGCGTAGACGCGATACGAATGGCTGTTCTTGAGTATCGCGAGCGTGCTGCCGGTGGCGTCTCCCTCGACCTGCCAGCGGACCACCGACTCGAGATGGAACTTGTCGCCCTTCTCACGGCTGAAGAAATCGAAGGCTCCCTCGTTGATCTGTACTCCCGCCACATAGCTGGGTGATTGAGCATGGGTACACGCGGGAAATTCGTGCACCGCTTGGTCAAACGGCCATAACTCGTGAAAGATCGTGCATCGCGCTTCGATGACGCGAACGCGCGGACCGCGCTCAACGCTGAGTCGACCGCTGATCCAAGTGTCCGGATACCAGAAGATGCCGTGTACGAGATCGACGTGGAGTGATCCCACGGGCTCTTCGTCGCACCCAGTCGGGATGCAATACGTGTAGTCATATGATTCGTGCAGCTCCCAACTCCACGGGCTCGTGAGGACGCCGTCACGAGCCGCAAGCTCCTCGCTCGGTGCGGGCTGCTCCAATCGGGAGCGGGTCGAGGTGGCGAGTACTGCTTCGACCGCCTCTTGCGTCGCGTCGTCCCCGTACGCGACTGCCCTTTCGGCCGCAAACCAGCGGGCACGTTCCTCGTTTCCCGCGATCAAGAGTTGGCGTACGGCATAGACCGCCGGATCCTCGCCTGGACGGTCCAGGGCCAATACGCAGTTGGCGGGAGTGAGTGAGCAGGCGGCATTGATGGACAGCTCGCTGGCAGAGGCTGTCGGAGCGAGAGTCATAGCGCCGAATGCGAGTAGTACGGAACCAGCGATGGCAGGCCTACAGGCCGACGCCGCATTGAATATCATCCGGTTAGTATTCGACATTCCTGGCTTCTGCGGCAAGAGTGGCCCGCTCCCTTTCGATAGGGGTCGGCGCTGAGTGTGCGAAGGTGGACACCACACCGGCAAAGGGGAGCGCTGTGTCCGAACGAGACCCGAGGCTCGGCCGGCGGGTCGGCGTCGCGATCATGGCCGGATGCCTCGCGGTCGCGCTCGGCGGATGCAGCTTCGCCGACCGGCTCGTCGAGGACGAGGTCGAGGCGCCGAGCATCGAGGCGTTCTACGAGCTGCCCGACGACGTGGCATCCGGTGACCCAGGCAGCCTCGTGCGCTCACAGGAGATCGCCGGGGCTCCCGACGGGGCATCCGCCTGGCGCGTGATCTATCGCACGACCGACCAGGCCGGGGCACCCGTGGTCGCTTCCGGGCTCGTGGTCGCGCCGTCCGGCACCGCGCCCGACGGAGGCCGGCCGGTCGTCGCATGGGGCCACCCCACCACCGGCACCGCGCCCGAGTGCGCACCGTCGCGATGGGATGACCCGTTCCTGCTCATGGAGGGCCTGAGCGAGCTGCTCGATCGCGGGTTCGTCGTCGCGGCCACCGACTACGTCGGCTCGGGCGTCGACGGCCCGAACTCGTACCTCGTCGGGGCGACCGCGGCGACCGCGGTGCTCGACGCCGTGCGCGCCGCCCAGGCGCTGCCCGACACGGCCGCGAGCGACGACCTCCTCACCTGGGGCCACTCGCAGGGCGGGCAGGCGGCGCTGTTCGCGGCATCCGATGCGGCGTCCTACGCGCCCGAGCTGACCGTGCGCGGCGTCGCGGTCGCGGCACCCGCCGCCGACCTGCCGAAGCTCCTCGACGCGCACCTCGACGACATCTCAGGCGTGACCATCGGGGCGTACGCGTTCGCCGCGTACGCCGAGGTCTACGGACCGTCGACGCCCGACGCGACCCTGGAGTCGATCCTCACGCCCGCGGGCGTCGCCGCGGTGCCCGCGATGAACGAGCTGTGCCTCGCCACGCAGGCGTCCGAGATCCACGACCTCGCGCGGCCCCTGATCGGCCAGTTCATGACGTCGGACCCGCGCACCACCGAGCCCTGGGCGACCTTGCTGGCCGAGAACGTGCCGGACGCGGTGCCGGCCGACCTGCCCGTGTTCATCGCACAGGGGCTCGCCGACGAGCTCATCGCGCCCGCCGAGACGAAGGCGTACGCCGACGGCCTCGCCGCGAACGGCAACGCCGTCGAGTACGTCGAGTACCCCGACATCGACCACGGCACGGTCGGGTACCGGGCCGTGCCGAGGCTGGTCGAGTGGATCGACGCGCTCGCGCTGCCGGGCGCGACGATCCCGGGGTGACCGGGCTGCTGGCCGAGCCCGCCGCGTCGGCCGCACAGGCGTACCATCGAGAGTGAGACGTCGCCCGTACGACGGCGCCCCGCACCAAGTTCGATGAGGAGCGAGGGGGCAGAGATGGCTGACACCACACCGGCGGACGAGGAACGCGAACCGACGCCGTCCGCGGCCTCGAACGAAGACGAGGACCGGCTCGAAGGCGGCTACACCGAGGTCGACGGAGAAGCACCGCACGTGCGGGGCGTTCCGGGGGCGTACACGCGCACTGACGGGGCGACCGACGACGAGTCGAGCGTGGGCGACTACGTGTCGAGCGCAGCGCATCCGACGTCACACGATCCGTCCGAGCGCCGGGGCAAGTTCGCGCGCGCCGATCACGGAGAGCGCTCCGGCGAGACCCGCGACACGCACGGCCGGCACGCCGCCGACGAACACTGACCACTCACCGTGTCCGCGGGCTCGAGTCGCCGCGGGGCTCAGCCGCCTCTGGCGGCAACGAGCAGCGCGCTCATCGCTCGACCCGCGCGTGTGACGTCGTCGCCGCTCACCGCGAGCGGTGCATACTCGGCTTTCGACTTAAGTGACAGCAGCGTCCGTAGGTGATTCGCGAGTTTCGGGTCTGCGCGTGCGAGCAGGCGAACGGCGTCGTCGTGGCTCTGGCCACGTGCATACTCGCCGAGCCGCGACATGCAGAGGACGTCGGCTGCCGCGATGCCGGAGAGGACGGCAAGCGATACGAACACGTCCGCGACCCCGTCGTCGGAGAGGAACTCTGAGGTGATGTCAGCGACATCGGCAAACGCCAGAGCCTTCCGGAGCCGGCCTCGTTGGGCGTCGGGCGTCGCGAGGTTCGTCCGCATCACTCGCGGCGCCCAGCGGTTCGGAGCAGGCGGCGGAGCCAGCCCTCGTCGCCGGCGACCGGCACGCCATCGCGATCGATCTCCTCGAGCAGGGCGGTCGGGCGGTTTGGACCGGTCAGCTCATCGGCGGTGAAGCTCACCACGCGTGTGTCGTTGCCGGTCCACGCGGTCACGGTGCGCTCCAGCGATGCGACGAGCTCAGGCCAGGACGACTCGGACCGGTCGTCTTCCGATCCTGCCGCCCGCGGGCGGACGAGGAAGAGATCGATGTCACTTGCGGGTTGCATCGTGCCGCGAGCCGCGGATCCGAACACCGCGCCGTAGATCGGGGGATCGGGCCACTCCGCCACGGTGGACCGGATCCGTTCGTACAGTTGCTGTCGGAGGCGGGCGAGCGCGATCGCCGCCGGGGCGGCAAGGTGGTCGCGGTTCAGGCGGTAGACGAACGCGTTGCCGTGTCGTTCGCTCTCGACGATGCCCTGCTCGACCAAGCGCGCGAGCGCGCGTCGCGCGCCCGCGGGCGAGACCTCGACGGGGGAGAGGCGTTGCACCTGGGTTGCTGAGAATGTCGACTCGGACTGTGCGAGCACCATCAGCACGCCCGCGTCGACGGTCGGCGTGAACAGCGTGAAGGGGGCTTGCAGCTGCATGTCCCACCTCCGCATCCACGATTCGAGACAATCGCATCATATTGTACGCGTTCTTCTCATATTTGAGAAGCGATGGGCCGGCCCCCACCCGGGTGCCGGCGCCGCGCTACAGCGTGTGCCCGAGCTTGAAGCCGTGCTCCTCGTCGCCCTTCCGGGTGTACGAGAATCCGTCGGCGCCGATCGTGACCTCCATCTCGGAGTCGTCGGTACGCGCGACGACGGGCTTCGGTCGCCCGTCGAGGTCGAGCACGAGCGATGCCTCGGTGTACCAGGACGGTACGACCGGGTTGCCCCACCAGTCACGACGCTGGTTGTCGTGCACGTCCCACGTCACGACGGGGTTGTCGGGGTCGCCGGTCCAGTAGTCCTGGGTGTAGATCTCGACGCGGTGCCCGTCGGGGTCGCGCAGGTAGAGGTAGAACGCGTTCGAGACGCCGTGGCGGCCCGGCCCGCGCTCGATCGCGTCGGACCGGCGCAGGGCGCCGAGCTTGTCGCAGATCGCGATGATGTTGTGCTTCTCGTGCGTCGCGAACGCGACGTGGTGCATGCGCGGGCCGTCGCCGCCGGTCATCGCGGTGTCGTGCACGGTGGGCTTCCGGCGCATCCACGCGGCGTACGTCGTGCCGGCCGCGTCCTGGATGTCCTCGGTGACGCGGAAGCCGAGATCCTCCATGTGTGCGACGGCGCGGGGCACGTCGGGGGTCACCTGGTTGAAGTGGTCGAGTCGCACGAGACATCCGGGTGTCTGCAGGTCGTATCGCCAGGCGAGGCGCTCGACGTGCGCGACCTCGTGGAAGAACTCGAGCGGGAACCCCAGCGGATCCTCGACGCGCACCGAGTCGCCGACGCCCTTCACGAACCCGTCGGCGCGACGCTCGACGCGGCAGCCGAGCTCGGTGTAGAACGCGACCGCGCGGTCGAGGTCTTCCGGAGTCCGCACGCGGTACGAGAACGCGGCGACGGCCGCGACCGGCCCCCGGCGCAGCACGAGGTTGTGGTGGATGAACTCCTCGAAGCTGCGCAGATAGACGGTGTCCTCGTCCTCCTCGGTCACGACGAGGTCGAGCACGTCGACGTAGAACTCACGGGAGGCCGCGAGGTCGGTCACGACGAGCTCCATGTACGCGCAGCGCACCACGTCGGGTGCGGGGGCGGTCGGTGTCGGGATCGCGTTCGCGGGCGCGGGGATCGGGTCGGTGTCGGTGACGACGGGTTCGGTGATCATGAGCGTCCTTGCTGTCGATGGTTTCGTTGGTCGACCCGCGCCCGCCCGAAGAGGGCGCGTGTCGAGACCTGACGAGCGGATGCCTCAGCCGCGGCCGAACCGCGGCGAGTGCGCCTCGTCGAGCGTGATGTGCACGGCCTGCTGGTCGGTGTAGAAGTCGATCGAGCGGTAGCCGCCCTCGTGGCCGAGCCCGGAGGCCTTGACCCCGCCGAACGGCGTGCGCGGGTCGCGCACGTTGTTCGAGTTGAGCCAGACCATGCCGGCGTCGACCGACTGTGCGAACGTGTGCGCGCGCTTGAGGGTGTTCGTCCAGATGTACGCGGCGAGGCCGTACTTCACGCCGTTGGCGAGCTCGAGCGCCTCCTCGTCGCTGTCGAACGGCGTGATCGCGACGACGGGGCCGAAGATCTCCTCCTGGAAGATGCGAGCCTCGGGCGAGACATCCGCGAAGACCGTCGGCGCGACCCAGTTGCCCTCGGGCCGGTCGTCGGGCCGTCCGCCTCCGGCGACGAGCCGGCCCTCGGCCTTGCCCAGTTCGACGTATGACAGCACCTTCGCGGTGTGCTCGGGGTGGACGAGCGCGCCGACCTCGGTCTTCGGGTCGTGCGGGTCGCCGACGACGATGTTGCGGGCGCGTTCGGCGTAGCGCTCAACGAACTCGTCGTAGATCGCGCGTTCGACGAGGATCCGGCTGCCGGCCGTGCAACGCTCGCCGTTCAGCGAGAACACCCCGAAGATGGTCGCGTCGATCGCGGCCTCGAGGTCGGCGTCGGCGAAGACCACGGCGGGGGACTTGCCGCCGAGCTCCATCGAGAGCCCCTTCAGATACGGTGCGGCGTTCGCGAAGATCAGCGAGCCGGTCGAGCTCTCGCCCGTGAACGAGATGAGCGGGACATCCGGGTGCTTCACCAGCGCGTCGCCCGCCTCCTCGCCGAGCCCGTTGACGAGGTTGAACACGCCGTCGGGCACGCCGGCCTCGCGGAAGATCTCGGCCCAGAGCGACGCCGACAGCGGCGTGAACTCGGCGGGCTTCAGCACGACCGTGTTGCCGGTCGCGAGTGCGGGCGCGAGCTTCCACGACTCGAGCATGAACGGCGTGTTCCACGGCGTGATGAGCCCCGCGACGCCCTTGGGCTTGCGGTTCACGTAATTCAGCTGGCGGCCTGGCACCTTGAACGCGTCGTCGTGCTGCGCGACGATCAGGTCGGCGAAGAACCGGAAGTTCTCGGCCGCGCGGCGCGCCTGGCCGAGCGCCTGCGAGATCGGCAGGCCTGTGTCGAACGTCTCGAGCTCGGCGAGCGTCGCGTCGCGCTCCTCGACGAGGTCGGCGATGCGGTGCAGCACGCGCGAGCGCTGGCGGGGGAGCAGCCGCGGCCACGGGCCGTCGGTGAACGCGCGCCGCGCGGCCGCGACGGCGCGGTCGACGTCCGCCTGCTGGCCGGCTGCGGCCGTCGTGTAGGGTTCGTTCGTCACGGGGTCGAGCACGTCGAACGTCTCGCCGCCGATGGAGTCGACGAACTCGCCGTCGATATAGTGCCTGATCCCGTGGGGGCGGATGCGGTCGTGCAGGCCTTCGGGTACGAAGTGGTCGGTCATCGTCGGTTCTCCCTGGTTCGGAGTGGTCGGTGCTGATCGCCGGTCAGCGGTCGGCGGTCGCGGCGGACGGCGTCGTCGCCGCGGGTGGCTTGTGCGACGCCTGGTAGGCGAGCATGGCGTCGAGCGTCGCAGTGCGGTGCCCGCGAGCGGTCAGCTCGAGCTCGATGGGGTCGGCGCCGTGCTCGATCAGGTCGAGGATGCGGTCGTGCTCGGCGACGGACTCACGGGCGCGGCCGGGCACGAAGCTGAACGACGAATCGCGCAGCACCTTCATGCGGTTCCAGCCGCGGTGCACGAGGTCGAGCACGTGCGGGTTCGGGCACTCCTCGAACAGCACCGCGTGGAACTCGAGGTTGAGCTCGGTGAAACGGTGCGGGTCGAAGTCGTCGAGCGTCTGGCGCATCCGCTCGTTGATCGCTCGGGCACGCGTGACGTGCTCCGACGTCAGGTAGGGGGCCGAGAGCGAGGTCGCGAAGCCCTCGACGAGCGCGAGCGTCTGCATGGTGTGCAGGTACTCGGTCTCCTTGATGAGCGCGACCTGCGCGCCCACGTTCCGCTCGAAGGTCACGAATCCCTCCGCTTCGAGCAGCCGGATCGCCTCGCGTACGGGGACGACGGACATGTCGAGCTCGCGCGCGATCTGGCCGAGCACCAGCCGGAACCCCGGCACGTACCGGCCGTCGTCGATGCGGGCCCGGACGAAGCCGTACGCGCGCTGCGCCTTGCTCTCGGTCATCGCGCGGCCTCCTCGGCGCGGGCGGTGCCGGCCGTGCCGGCCGCGAGGTAGGCCGCGCGCCAGTCGGCGTTCATCGGGAACAGACCGTCGACGGCGGCACCCGCGGCGACCTGCGCGGCGACCCACGCGTCCTCCGCCTCCTGCGCCTCGGCCTCGGCGAGCACCTCGTCGAACAGCGCGGGCGGGATCACGATCGCGCCGTCGCCGTCGCCCACGATGACGTCGCCCGGCTGCACCGCGGCGCCGCCGCAGGTGATCGTCACGTCGACCTCCCACGGCACGTGGCGCCGGCCGAGGACCGACGGGTGCGCGCCCTGCGAGAACACGGGCAGACCGATCTCGGCGACCGCGTCGAAGTCGCGCACGCCGCCGTCGGTGACGACGCCCGCCGCGCCGCGCATCTTGGCGCGGAGCGCGAGCACATCACCGACCGTGCCGGTGCCGCGCTCGCCGCGGGCCTCGATCACGAGCACCTCGCCCGGCTCGACGGTGTCGAATGCGCGTTTCTGCGCGTTGAACCCGCCGCCGTGCGACGCGAACAGGTCGGGGCGGAACGGCACGAACCGCAGCGTCTTCGCCCGGCCGACGAGTCTCGTGCCCGGCCGCTGCGCGGCCACGCCCTCGATGAACACGTCATGGTAGCCGCGCTTGCGCAGCGCGACCGAGAGCGTCGCGACCGCGACGCGGCCGACGCGCTCGCGCAGGTCGTCGGTCAGGTCGAACGCTGCGGCGGGCTGGGCGGATGCGGCGGGCTGGGCGGATGCCTCATGCGGCGCCGCTCGGCCGTCGGCGACCGCGGCCGCGAGCTCGGTCTCGGAACCCCAGGCCTCGACCCGCTGCGTATCGTCGACCGCGGGCGTCGTGCCGGTGTCGGCGAACGGCTCGGTGCCCTCGACGACGGTCGTGACCAGCCGGCCGGTCGACGGCGCGCCCGGGGCATCCGGTGCGTCGACCTCGACCTCGACGACCTGACCCGGCACCACGACCGAAGAACCGGCCGGCGTACCGGTGAGGATGACGTCGCCCGGTTCGAGGGTCATGAGCTGGGAGAGGTCGGCGACGAGCTGGCCGAAGGGGAACAGCAGGTCGGCGGTGGTGTCGTCTTGCACGAGCTCGCCGTCGACCCAGGTACGCACCCGCAGCCCGGCGGGGTCGATGGCGTCCGCCGCGATCGTGGCCGGTCCGAGCGGCGTGAACCCGTCGCCGCCCTTGGAGCGGACATTCGACCCCTTGTCGGCGGCTCGCAGGTCGTAGAGTCCGAAGTCGTTCGCCGCGGTGACCGCGGCGACATGCGCCCAGGCCTGCTCAGGCGCCACGCGACGTGCGGGGGAGCCGATGATGAGCGCGACCTCGCCCTCGAACGCGAGCAGCTCGGTGCCGAGCGGGCGTTCGATGCCGCCCCCGCTCGAGGCGACCGAGCTCGCGGGCTTGAAGAAGTAGCTCGGCGCGGCGGGGGTGCGGCCGCGCTGCGCGGCGCGGGACGGGTAGTTGAGGTGCACGGCGATGATCTTGCCCGGGCGCGTGAGCCCCGTGCTGAGCGCGTCTTCGAAAGCCATGAGCATCCTTGCCTTGGAGATATCACAAATCATATACGATCAGGGAGTGCGGGCAACCTCGCGACGATCAGTACGACTCGCGCGACTCGGCCGAGGCCGCGCGGCCGCGCCCGGTGAATCGGTCGGCCAGCGCCTCCGCGCCGCGTGCGAACAGCGACACGTCCGCGCCGACCGCGACGAAATCCGCGCCCGCGTCGAGAAAGCGCTCGGCGTCTTCCGGCACGAACGCGTTGACGCCGACCGGTACGCCCGCGGCGTTCCCGGACCGGATCGCGGCGAGCACCGCGGCCACGACCTCCGGGTGACCCGGCCGGCCGAGGTGCCCCATCGACGCCGCGAGATCGGCCGGGCCGACGAAGATCGCGTCGACGCCGTCGACGGCGACGATGTCGTCGACCGCGGCGATCGCCCTCGCCGACTCGACCTGCACCGTGAGGCTCACCGTCGATGAGGCGTCGCGCAGGTACTGCTCGACCCGGTTCCACCGGGCCGACCGGGCGAGCGACGCGCCGACCCCGCGCAGGCCTGACGACGGGTCCTCCGGAGACGGGTAGCGGACGGCCCGCACCAGCTCGGCGGCCTGTTCGGCCGAGTCGACCATGGGCACGAGCAGGTTCTGCGCGCCGAGGTCGAGCACCTGCTTGATGACGACGGGCTCGCCGAACGGGATGCGCACCACGGGCGCGATCGGGTAGGCCGAGACCGCGTACAGCTGCGCGAGGATCGACTCGAGGCCGTTCGGCGAGTGCTCGCCGTCGATGAGCACCCAGTCGACGCCGCTGCCCGCGGCGATCTCGGCCATGATCGGATTGCCCGAGCACACCCACAGGCCGACCTGCGGGCGTGAGGCGGCGGCGAGCCGGGCGGCGAAGGTCTCGGGGAGGGTCAGGCGAATCGGCATGTGATCGCTCCAAGGGTTCCGTAGTCGGCGTGCACGACGTCGCCGCGCCCGACCCACATCGGGCGCGTGAACGAGCCCGCGAGCACGAGGTCCCCGGCCGCGAGCGACTGGCCGTGCTGGGCGAGCTTCCCGGCGAGCCAGGCGACCCCCATCGCCGGATGACCGAGCACGGCCGCGGCGACGCCGGACTCCTCGATGGTCTCGTTGCGGGACAGCAGCGCGCTGATCCAGCGGAGGTCGACCGCGTCAGGCTTCACGGGTCGTCCGCCGAGCACCATCGCGCCCATGGCGGCATTGTCGGAGATCGTGTCCACGATCGTGCGTCCCTCGAGCTCGATATGGGAGTTGAGGATCTCGAGGGCGGGCACGACGTACGCCGTCGCGTCGAGCACGTCGAAGATCGTGACGTCGGCGCCGGCCAACGGCTCGGCCAGCACAAACGCGAGCTCGACCTCGATGCGCACGTTCGAGAACCGGTCGAACTCGACGACCGCGCCCGACTGATAGACCATGTCGTCGAGGATCACGCCGTAGTCGGGCTCGGTGATCCCCGTGGCGACCTGCATGACCTTCGACGTGAGCCCGATCTTCCGGCCGACGACGCGTCGGCCCCCGGCCACCGCGCGGTCGGCCCATTCGCGTTGCACCGCGTACGCGTCGTCGACGGTCATGCCCGGGTTGCGGGCCGTGAGCAGCGGGACCGTCGTGCGGTCACGGTCGGCCGCGGCGAGCTCGTCGGCGATCTCGGCGATGCGGGCTGGTTCGAGCATGCGGTCTCCACTTCGTCGTCGAGGCGAGCGGATCTCGTATCGAGACATCCGGTTCGCGCAGTATCTCAAATCATATATGATGCCAATCTTCTCGTCGCGCCGACGCACGTCCGCGGCGGGTGATCCATCCATCCGCGCGTCCGACAGAGGAGTCGAACCGTCATGACCGCGACCACCGGCCCACACACGAACGACGTGAAGCGCAGAGAGCTTCGACGCGTCGCGTTCGCCACCGTCATCGGCACCACCATCGAGTGGTACGACTTCTTCCTGTACGCCAGCGCCGCCGGTCTCGTGTTCGGCCAGCTGTTCTTCGCGCCCGCGGGGCCACAGATCGCGACGCTGCTCTCGTTCGCGACCGTCGGCGTGAGCTTCCTGTTCCGTCCGCTCGGCGCATTCCTCGCGGGCCACTTCGGCGACAAGATCGGCCGCAAGGCGATGCTCGTCGTGACGCTCATCCTCATGGGTGCGGCGACCACGCTCATCGGCGTGCTGCCGACGTACGCGCAGATCGGCGTCGCCGCGCCCGTGCTCCTGCTGCTCCTGCGCATTCTGCAGGGCCTGTCCACGGGCGGCGAGTGGGGCGGCGCCGTGCTCATGGCCGTCGAGCACGCGCCCGACGGCAAGCGCGGCCGCTACGGTGCCTTCCCCCAGATCGGCGTGCCCATCGGGCTGCTGCTCGCCTCCGGCGTGCTCGCGCTCATGACCGGGGTGATCTCACCCGGCGACGCGTTCGTCGAGTGGGGCTGGCGGATCCCGTTCCTGCTGAGCTTCGTGCTCATCGTGGTCGGCATCGTCGTGCGCCGCGCGGTCGACGAGAGCCCGGTGTTCACCGAGATCGCCGCCAAGAAGAGCGCCGCGAAGACGCCCATCCTCACCCTGTTCCGCCGGCACTGGCTGCTCGTGCTGCTCGCGGCGCTCACGTTCGCCGGCAACAACGCCGCGGGCTACATGACCACGGGCGGGTACCTGCAGAACTACGCCACCACGCCGGCCGAGGACGGCGGCCTCGTCGGCATGGACCGCACACCCGTGCTCCTCGCGGTGGCGGGCGCGTCCATCGTCTGGCTCATCTGCACGTTCGCCGCCGGCGTCGTCTCCGACCGCATCGGACGGCGCAACACCTACATCATCGGCTGGATCGCCTTCCTGGCGACCGTGTTCCTGCTGTTCCCGCTCGTGAACACCGGGAACCCGTGGCTGCTCTTCCTCGGCGTCTCACTGTTCGCGATCGGCAACGGCTTCACGTATGGGCAGCAGGCGGCCTACTTCACGGAGCTCTTCCCGGCCTCGATCCGCTATTCCGGCGTCTCGATCACGTACGCGATCGGCGCCATCCTCGGTGGCGCGTTCGCGCCGACGATCGCGGCGTGGCTCGTGCAGCTCACCGGCACGGCCACCTCGGTCGCGTTCTACATCGCGGGTGTCATGATCGTGGCGTTCGCGGCCACCCTGCTGCTGCGCGATCGCACCGGAATCCCGCTCGGCCCCGACCACGAGGAGGAGCAGGCGCGCGGCGCGGTCTACGGCACGCGCTGAGCCACGCGGAGGGCGGGCGGATGCCTCGTCAGGAGTTCACTCGGATGATCTCGTGCTGGTACGGGGCGATCACGCGGTCGGAGACGCGGCAGTCGAGCAGCAGGAACCGGCGTGTCTCGACCGGCTCCTGTGCCCAGACGGCGAGGCGGCCGAGATCGGCGAGCGTCCGGACGACCACGCCCTCCGCGCCGAACGCGGCCGCGATCGCCGCGAAATCGGTCTCGGGGATGCGCATCGGGGCCTCGGCCAGCCCCTTCAACCCGTAGAGGTGCACCTCGGCGCCGTAGGCGCGATCGTTCCAGACCACCGCGATGCCACGACCGCCCGCGGCGCGTACGGCGGTCTCGAGGTCGGCGATGGCCATGAGGCCGCCGCCGTCGCCCGTCGTGAGCACGATCGAGGCGTCGGGCTTCGCCGCAGCGGCGCCCGCGACGCTCGGGAACCCGAGGCCGATCGACTGGAACGCCGTGCCGACCATCATCATGCGATCGGGCGACGCCACGGGCCAGTACATGTTGGCCCAGCCGATGAAGTGCCCGCCGTCGGAGACGACGACTCGGTCCTCGGGCAGCAGCTCGGCGAGCCGCGAGGCGACCGACCGCGGGTCGAGGCGGCCGTCCTCGGACACGACCCCGACGCCCGACTCGCGCGCGAGTGCGCCCGTCACGTCGACCCGCTCACGCCATCCGGACGGCGTGGACGCGAGCGCGCGCAGCTCCGCGACGAGCTCGCGGGCCACGAGCCCCGCATCGCCGCGCACGTACCCGCCGACGTGGGGGTGCGTCGCGGTCGCGGCGACGTCGACCTGGAACACTGTCGCGCCGGGCGCGAAGAGCTCGCCGAACCGCATCGTGAACTGGTTCAGCGAGGCACCGAAGACCACGGCGACGTCCGCCTCGCGGACACGCGCCATCGCGCCCTCGGCGCCGAACCCGCCGGTCACGCCGAGGTCGTAGCGGGCGTCGGGGAAGACGCCGCGCCCGAGCGCCGTGGTCGCCGTGAGGGCGCCCGTCGCCTCGGCGAGCTCGCCGAGCGCCGGTCCTGCTCCGGCGAGCCACGCGCCGCGCCCCGCGATCAGGACCGGCCGCTCGGCGCCCGCCAGCTCGTGCGCGATCCGCGCGATGGTCGCGGACGCGAACTCGCCGCGCGGCAGGAGCGGACCCGGTACGACCGGTCCGGGAACGGCCGGTCCGGGGGCGGCCGCGCGCTCGCCTCCGGCGACCGCGCCCGGCTCCGCCCTCGCGCCGATCACCGGCCACTCGCCCGCGTCCGCCGCGGCGACGTCGTAGGGGATCGCGAGCACGGTCGGGACGCGGTAGGCGAGCGCGTGCTCGATCGCGATGACCGTCGTGGCCGAGGCATCCGCCCGCCCGACCGTATAGGTGCGCGCGCCGACGGCCGAGGCGAGCGCGATCTGATCGACGTCCCACGGGCGCGGGCCCGAGGTCGGCTCGTCGCCGACCACGAGCACGAGCGGCACGTGCGCCTGCACGGCCTCGGCGAGCGCGGTCAGCGTGTTCGTGAATCCCGCGCCGTAGGTCGCGGTCGCCGCCGCGAGCCGGCCCGACGCGCGATGGAACGCGTCTGCGGCCACCACGCCGCCCGCCTCGTGACGCACCGCGGTGAACCTCGCACCCGTGTCGCGTTCGAGCGCGTCGAGGAACCAGGCGTTGCCGTTGCCCATGACGCCGAAGACGTGGTCGACGTGGGCGGCGAGCGTGTGCGCGACGTGCGCGGAGACGGTGGGCATGCTGAAGCCTTTCGAGACAGCGGGACGGAAGCGGAGGATCCGTATGTGTCTCGCGCACCGGCCGGGCCGCCGATGGCTTCGTGCCCATTTTTCGAGCACCGGCGCCGGGAGGCGCCTCAACGAGCGCGAGTCTACCCATGTCGGCGCCGTCGCGTGGCCCGCGAGCGTCGGACGAACCTCACTAGGATTGGCTCATCCCTGCAAATGAGTGTGGTCGGCGCTGCCCCACGCGGTGGCTCGGCTGAGAGGACGCGCACGTGAACGACGAGTTCGATGCCCGACGCCGTGACTGGATCGCCAGGGAGGAGATCGCCGAGCGGATGATCCCGCTCATCGGCGCCCTCTATCGCGAGTTCGGGGTGGTGCCGTCGATCCACGGTCGCCGGCTCATCAACCGGTCACCGGTCGACCTGTTGAAGGCGCACCGGTTCGCCCGGCAGGCCGAAGACGTCGAGCTCGACCCGGAGGACACGACCCGCGTGCTCGAGGCGCTGCTCGAGGTCGCACCGGGGCCGGCGTCGATCGATGTCGCTCGGCTCGTGCAGCGGCACCGCGACGCCGTGGCCGCGGGCGGGGCATCCGACCTCGTGGACTTCCTGCGCAGCGAGCTCGCACCGGTCCTCGTCGCCGACGCCGGCGCGGCGCCGTCAGGCGCCGACGTGGTGCTCTACGGGTTCGGCCGCATCGGGCGGCTGCTCGCGCGCATCCTGATCGCGCACGCGGGCAACGGGCACGGGCTCAGGCTGCGCGCGATCGTCGTGCGCCGGGGCAGCGACAACGACCTGCAGAAGCGGGCGAGCCTGCTGCGCCGCGACTCGGTGCACGGGCCGTTCGCGGGCACGATCGAGGTCGACGAGGAGCGCAACACGATCCTCGCGAACGGCACCCTCATCCAGGTCATCTACTCCGACGACCCGGCCACGGTCGACTACACCGCGTACGGCATCCAGGACGCGATCGTGGTCGACAACACCGGTCGCTGGCGCGACGAGGCCGGGCTCTCGCAGCACCTGCGGTCTCCGGGCGTCGCGCGCGTGCTGCTCACCGCGCCCGGCAAGGGGGCGATCAAGAACATCGTGCACGGCATCAACCACGACTCGATCACGCCGGACGACCGGGTGCTCTCGGCGGCGTCGTGCACGACGAACGCCATCACGCCGGTGCTGGCCGCGGTCGACGAGGCGTACGGGGTCGCGCGCGGGCACGTCGAGACCGTGCACTCGTTCACGAACGACCAGAACCTGATCGACAACTTCCACAAGGGCGACCGGCGCGGCAGGTCCGCGGTGCTCAACATGGTCATCGCCGAGACCGGTGCGGCCAAGGCAGTCGCGAAGGCGCTGCCCGAGCTCGCCGGCAAGCTCACGGGCAGCGCGATCCGCGTCCCCACCCCGGATGTCTCGCTCGCGATCCTGAACCTCCAGCTCGAGCGGCCCACCGAGAAGGCCGAGCTGAACGGGTACCTGCGCCGGGTCTCGCTCACGTCGCCGCTGCGGCAGCAGGTCGACTACATCGAGTCGGCCGAGGTCGTCTCGACCGACTTCGTCGGCTCGAACCGTGCGGGCATCGTCGACGGGCTCGCCACGATCGCGGACGGCACCGACGTCGTGCTGTACGTCTGGTACGACAACGAGTACGGGTACTCGTGCCAGGTCGTGCGCGTGCTCGAGGCGATGGCCGGTGCGCACCCCGTCGTGCTGCCCGAGCGCGAGCCGGTGCGGGTCGAGCGGCTCTCGCTCGTCCAGTGATCCGGGGCGGCCGGCACCGCATGCTGCACGTGACGAAGGAGTCTGCATGGAACTGAACGGAACCTCGGCGATCGTGACCGGCGCCGCATCGGGCCTCGGGCGTGCCACCGCTCAGGCCCTCGTCGAGGGCGGCGCATCCGTCGTGCTCGTCGACCTGCCCGGCCCGCGGGGCGAGCAGGCGGCGAGCGAGCTGGGTGAGCGCGCACGGTTCGTCGCGGCGGATGTCTCGGACGAGGCGCAGGTGAGCGCCGCCGTCGCGGCGGCGTCCGCGCTCGCACCGCTCCGCGTCGCCGTGAACTGCGCGGGCATCGTGTCGGCCGATCGCACGGTCGGTCGAGCCGGACCCGCGTCGCTCGAGGCGTTCGAGCGCACCATCAGGGTGAACCTCATCGGCACGTTCAACGTGGTCCGGCTCGCGGCCGCGGCGATGGCCGAGACCGAACCGGTCGACGCCGCGCTGCCGGGCGGCCCGGTGACCGCCGAGCGCGGCGTGATCGTGAACACGGCGTCGGTCGCCGCGTTCGACGGACAGATCGGTCAGGCCGCGTACTCGGCGTCCAAGGCGGGGGTGGCCGGCATGACGCTGCCGATCGCGCGCGATCTCTCGAAGCTGCTGATCCGCGTCGTGACGATCGCACCCGGCATCTTCGAGACGCCCATGATGGCCGGCATGCCGCAGGAGTTGCAGGACTCGCTCGGCGCGCAGGTCCCGCATCCGTCACGCCTGGGGCACCCGACCGAGTACGCCGCGCTCGTGCGCTCGATCATCGCGAACCCCATGCTGAACGGTGAGACGGTCCGGCTCGACGGCGCCATCCGCATGCAGCCGAAATAGCGCCCCCGCTGGTCGAGTAGCGAAGCGTATCGAGACCCCGTGAGCCAGTCCTCGGGTCTCGATACGGCGCCGGAGCGCCTACTCGACCGGCGGGTGCGCGGCGCCGCCGCGCCTATCCGACCAGCGGGGCCGGTCGCGCGCGGGTCGCGCGGTACGCCTTGATCGCGCCGTCGATCACGTCCCAGATCGCGACGCCGATCGTGACGACCACGACGAACGCGAGCACGATCGGCCCGGCCTCGCCCCACGGCCAGCGCATGAGCTCGAGCAGCTCGTCGCTGATCAGCTGACCGGTCAGCAGCAGCCACAGGGCGGGCACCGTGAACGCGACGTTGAGCACGACGTTCGCGGCGACGAGCCACCAGTTCCAGCCCCACGCGTAGACCGCGACCGCGAACAGGATCTCGAGTGCGATGAGCGCGAGGAAGTACGGGATCCAGAAGCTCCACAGCTCGGGGTTCAGCACGGGTACGGGCCCGGCGTCGTCGCCGCCGCGCCACGCGAGCCCGAACTGCTGCACGACGATCGCGACCGCGAAGAGGCCGAGGAAGACCAGCGAGCCGATGAGCTCGCTGAGCCGGCTCGACCGGTTGCGGTCGGTCGGGTGCGGCAGCTCGGGCAGCTGGTCGGGGGTCCACTTGAGCGTCAGGTCGTGCCCGCTCGTCGTGCGCTCCAGGACCGCGAAGACGAGCGTCGTCCAGAACCCGATGTTGACCGCGACCTGGATGGCCGTGACGACCGTCGTGCCGATGGCCGCACCGATCGGCGCGCCCGAGACGAACTGCCCGATCAGCACGCCCGCGGCCGCGACCGGCAGCACGATCGCATACAGCAGCTTCAGCAGCCGCAGCCACATGGGGTAGTACTGCGGCCCGATCAGGCGCAGCGGCCGGTCGACGTAGCCGGCTGCGACGACCAGCGGGTCGCCGAGCTCGGTGAGTGCGGCGCGTTCGGCGTCGTCCGGCGCGTGACCGTGCTCGATGAGCGCGTCGGTCTCGTCGCCGATGCGCTCGCGGAGCTCGCGCTCGACCTCCGCGCGCTGGCCCTCGGGCACGGTGCGCGCGGCGGCGTAGACATACCGGTCGGTGAGCGTCGCGGTGGTCATCTCTCGTCTCCTTCGGTGAGGCGCGCGAGCGCCCGGTCGATCAGCTTCCAGTCGGCGGTGAGCACGGCCGCGAGGCGTTCGCCCTCGGCGCTCGTGCGGTAGAACTTGCGTGGCCGGGTCTCGTCGGTGTTCCACTCGCTCGTGAGCAGGCCCTGCTTCTCGAGCCTGCGGAGCAGCGGATACAGCGTGTTGGCGTCGACGACGACGCCGCGTGCGTTGAGCGCTTCGAGCAGGGCGTACCCGTAGTCGGGCGTCCGCAGCCGGATCAGGCAGGCGAGGACGACCGTGCCCCGGCGCAGCTCCTGCTGGTGTCCGCCGACGATCTCATCCGTGCTCATGGCTCACACGATACTGTGCGTCACACACCATTGCAAGGTGCACATCATCGTATCCGCGCTGGCCGAGTAGCGAGCGACGAAAGAGCACGCGCATCGAGACCCGGTGCGGGGTCTCGATACGCTTCGCTACTCGAGCGGCGATCGTCGGCGCGCCCCGCTATTGGCCGGCGTGCGCCTCGAGGAAGCTGTACACCTCGGCGTCGTCGACGCCCGGGAAGGTGCCCGACGGCAGCGGAGACAGCACGTGGGCGTGCAGCCGTGCACTCGGCCAGGCCTGGCCGGCCCAGCGTTCGGACAGGTCGACCGGCGCGCGGCGGCAGCACGAGTCATCCGGACAGGTCGACGTCACCCGCATGCCCGTCTCGCGCCCGCGGAACCACTTGGCCTGGGCGAACGGCACGCCGACGGTGATCGAGAACTCCGAGGCATCCGCCCGGCCCGTCTGCGTCGCGCACCAGAAGGTGCCCGCGGGCGTGTCCGTGTACTGGTAGTTCTCGGTCGTGCGATTCGTGTGCTCGAACGCCGTGCGCGCGCTCCACCGCTTGCACACCCACTGGCCCTCGATCGACCCGGTGACGTCGGTCGGCAGCGGCAGGCCGTCGTTCTCGTAGCCCTTCAGCAGTGCGCCGTCGCCGTTGACCCGCAGGAAGTGCAGGGTCATGTCGAGATGGATCGTCGCGAGGTTCGTGAACCGCAGCGCGGCGGCCTCGTGCGTCACGCCGAACGCGTCGCGGAAGTCCTCGATCGCGAGCCGCTTCTCGCGCTTCGCCTCCTGCAAGAAGGCGACGGATGCCTCGCGCGGCATGAGGCACGCCGCGGCGTAGTAGTTGATCTCGAGCCGCTGCTGCAGGAACTCGTCATAGCTCGCGGGCGGCTGGTGGCCGAGGAGCCGGTGCGCCATCGCCTGCAGCGCCATCGATCGCAGCCCGTGCCCGCCCGGGATCGATGCGGGCGGCAGGTAGATGCGCCCGTTCGCGAGATCCGTGATCGAACGTGTCGAGTCGGGCAGGTCGTTCACGTAGATGAGCTGGAAGCCGAGCTGCTCGGCCATCACGCTCACCTCGCGGTGCGTGAGCGCGCCCTGGCGGTGACCCGACGCGCGCACCCGCTCCTCCGCGAGCTCCTCGATCTCGGGCAGGTAGTTGTCGATCGCGCGCATGCGCTCGCGCAGCCCCGTGTTCGCGCGCCGTGCCTCCTCGGGCGTGGCGATCGCCTCGCTCGCGCGGCGCTGCAGCTCGCGGTGCAGTCCCACCATCGCGCGCAGTGTGTCGTCGCCCACACCGCGGCCCGGCTTGACCGATGGCAAGCCCAGGCGCGCGTACAGCGGACTGGCCTGCGCCCGCGAGAGCTCGAGCTCGAGTGCGGCGCGCGGGCTCGGCGCCTCGCGTGCGAGCAGGGCCGACAGCTCGACGTCCAGGGCCGCCGACAGTGCGTCGAGCACCGACAGCTTCGGCTCGCGTTTGCCGTTCTCGATGAGCGAGAGCTGACTCCCGGCGAGGCCCACCGCCTCGCCGAGCTGATCGAGGGTCAGCCCGCGCTCGCCACGGAAGTGGCGGATGCGCTGGCCGAGGACGGCGAGGTCTGGGCTTCCGGCCTTCATGGCTTAAGCCTAGCGAAAGATTGGCGATTCTTAACACACCTGGGGGTGGTGCGGATGTCGCGAACTGGCTCATGCTGGTAAACACAGCGTGGAAACACCAGTCGCGCTGCGTTCACCAGAAACCGGCCACGCCGGACCGACGGAACAGGACGAAGATGACCCTCTCCGAGCTCTCGACCGCGACCGACTCCGGCGCCGCCCGCCAGGGCACGACCGACCCGGCGCTCGCCGCCTGGGTCGCCGACCTCGCTGCCCTCACCAAGCCCGACGAGATCGTCTGGTGCGACGGTTCACGGCATGAGGCCGACCTCCTCACCAAACAGCTCGTCGCCGAGGGCAAGCTCATCAAGCTGAATCCCGAGTGGCGCCCGAACAGCTACTTGGCCCGCACCGACCCGTCCGATGTGGCGCGTGTCGAGGACCGCACGTTCATCTGCTCGACGTACGAGGAGGACGCGGGTCCCACGAACAACTGGCGCGACCCGCGCGAGATGCGCGAGGAGCTCGCGAACGTCTTCGACGGCTCGATGAAGGGCCGCACCATGTACGTCGTGCCGTTCTCGATGGGCCCGCTCGGCGGACCCATCTCGCAGCTCGGCGTCGAGATCACCGACTCGCCCTACGTCGTGCTCTCGATGGGCATCATGACGCGCATGGGCTCCCAGGTCCTGAGCCTGATCGAGGCGGGCGAGCCGTGGGTGCGCACCGTGCACTCGGTCGGCTACCCGCTCGTCGACGGCGTCGGTCACCGCCGCGCCGAGGTCGACTGGCCCTGCAACGAGACGAAGTACATCGTGCAGTTCCCCGACTCGCGTGAGATCTGGTCGTACGGCTCGGGCTACGGCGGCAACGCGCTGCTCGCGAAGAAGTGCTTCGCGCTGCGCATCGCGAGCGTCATGGCCCGCGACGAGGGCTGGCTCGCCGAGCACATGCTGCTCATCAAGATCACCGCGCCGACCGGCAAGGCGTACCACGTGGCCGCGGCGTTCCCGTCGGCGTGCGGCAAGACGAACCTCGCCATGCTGCAGCCGACCATCCCCGGCTGGACGGTCGAGACGATCGGCGACGACATCGCCTGGATGCGACCCGGCGACGACGGGCGCCTCTACGCGATCAACCCCGAGGCCGGCTTCTTCGGCGTCGCCCCCGGCACGGGCGAGAAGACGAACCCGACCGCGGTACAGACGCTCTGGGGCAACACGATCTTCACGAACGTCGCGCTCCGCCCCGACGGCGACGTGTGGTGGGAGGGCCTCACCGACACGCCGCCTGCCGAGCTGATCGACTGGGAGGGCAAGCCCTGGACGCCGGACTCCGGTCGCCCCGCGGCGCACCCGAACTCGCGCTTCACGGTCGCGGCGGACCAGTGCCCGCAGATCTCCGACGACTGGGATGCGCATGAGGGCGTCCCGATCGACGCGATCCTGTTCGGCGGCCGGCGTGCGACCAACGTGCCGCTCGTCGCCGAGGCGCGCTCGTGGAAGCACGGCGTCTTCATGGGCGCGACGATCTCGTCGGAGCAGACGGCGGCCGCCGAGGGCACGGTCGGCGAGCTGCGCCGCGACCCGTTCGCCATGCTGCCGTTCTGCGGCTACAACATGGCCGACTACTGGGGCCACTGGGTGAAGATGGGTCGGGTGCTCGGGAACCACGCCCCGCGCATCTTCCAGGTCAACTGGTTCCGGAAGGGTGCGGATGGCTCGTACCTGTGGCCCGGTTTCGGTGAGAACTCGCGCGTGCTGGAGTGGATCGTCGGTCGGATCGAGGCGGACGCCGCCGCGGTCGAGACCCCGATCGGGCTGCTCCCGGCCGAGGGCTCGCTCGACCTCGACGGCCTCGACCTGAGCGACGAGACGGTCGCGCACCTGTTCGATGTCGACCGCGACTCGTGGCTCGACGAGTGCCGTCTCACCGAGGAGTACTTCGCGCAGTTCGGTGACCGCGTGCCTGCAGCTCTCAACGCCGAGCTCGCGAGCCTGCGCTACCACCTGGAGCGCATGCCCGCCTGACCGGCGCGCCTCCATCCACGCGCGATGCGCCGCGGCCGCTGGGTCGCGGCGCATCGCCGTGTGCGGTGGACGCCGTGGCGCGGCACACCGCCACGCGCGGCCGGCTCAGGCGGGAGCGAGGCGCGGCGAGGCCGGGGCGGGAATGGGTATGCCCTCGGCGGTCAGATCGGCGAGCACCTCGGTGAGCAGCGGGAGCATGCCCGAGATCGCGGTCTGCTTCGTGGGGGAGACCCACGAGAGCCCGGGGAACTCGCGCACGATCGCCACGTAGTCGTTGGACGTCGGGTCGAGCCCGACCAGGATGCTGTAGTCCTCGGCTCGTACGGTCATGATGCACCTCCTGATTGATGTTCGAGACGGTCGGTCGTGTCGAGAATGTGGCGGACCTGGTACCCCTTCGCCAGCCCGTGGTCGTTCTGAATGTTCAGGCGAGGGGTGCCGGGCAAGGTCGTGCGGAACACGGCATGACTCGTCAAGTGCACACGAGGCGCTCCGAAGTAATGGCTGCAGACCCGATACAGATCTGCATATCGAACGGAGGTCGGCGAACGACGCATTGCGGCGGTGAGGTCCGGAATCGATCGGCTCATGCACTCCAAGATACGAGAATGAGCGGGTCGATCGGTGGCACTGATCCGTTTCTGTGAGTCCGTCCATCAGCCGGAGGGTTGTGGAGGAGGTGCATGGTGCGGCGGGTTGCCGCGGAGCGGCGGGTTCGCAGCGCTAGCGTGAGCGCGAGCGATGAGGGGTGACGGCATGGAGTTCGGCAGGATCATCGAGACGGTCGGCAGCGTCATCGACGTGATCGGGGTCTTCGCGATCGTCATCGGGGTGGTATTCGCCATCGGCGACGCCGCCGTACGACGGCTGCGTCGAGCGGGGCCGCTCTACACCCGGTTCCGGCGCGTGCTCGGGCGGGCGATCCTGCTCGGGCTCGAGCTGCTCGTCGCAGCCGACATCATCAAGACGGTCGCTGTGACGCCGACGCTCGAGTCCGTCGCGGTGCTCGCGATCATCGTCCTGATCCGGACATTCCTCAGCTGGTCGCTCGAACTCGAGATCTCCGGCCGCTGGCCGTGGCAGAAGTGGCGGGGCGAGCCGGCGGAGCCCGGCAGTGCGCGCAGCGTCGCCGAGCGCGCGGTCACGGCGGGTCCGGATGCCTCGACGGCTCCGGATCGAGACTGAGGACCCCGACGACCGCCCGATGACGCGAGCCCGCGGGCGGTCGCATGTCGATCAGCGCGAGCCGGTCGAAGGCGACGTGGTCGCCCGGGTACAGCCGACCGTGGCGCTTCACGGTCACGTGCGGACGGAAGTCGGGCCGAACGCGTCCGAGGTCGAGTCCCGCCGCCGCGAGCGCCGCGAGGGCCGCCTCCCGGAGCGCGACGATCTCACCGCCGTCCCGGATGAGGCTGACCGGCACGTCGCGCCGACGCCCGAACATCGCATTCTCGCCGGCGGTGGTCCGCACGACGTGCGCACGCCCGGCGACCGGCTGGAGCGCCGAGACCAACTGCTCGGGAGAGGCCGCCGACTCGAACGGCTCGACGACGGTGACGTGCAACGGCCAGTCCGCGACGGTGAACTCGTCACCCCGCTCGAGTGGCGCGAGCGGCATCACCACGACATACCTCGCCATTCCGCGAGTGTATGCGCCCGGGGCATCCGCCCCGTCCGCCCTGCCCCGTCCGCCCTGCCCCGTCCGCCCTGCCCCGTCCGGGCTAGGCTCCCCGAACGGGCGCTGATGGTGGGTGCGCCTCCGAGACACCCGCCATCTGTGACCGTTCGGCGAGCGGGAAGCGCTGGACTGCGGCGCGGGCGGCGGGCGTGCGGCCTTCCGCGCATGGCGATGCGGCCCGGCGTTCGGGCCGCCGGGCCGCATCTCGGGTGCTGGTGGAGCAGGTACTGCGGTTCGGGTACTGCGGGGCGGAGTCAGGCCTCCTCGCCGAACATGGCGAGCAGGGCGGTGGGGGTGAAGCGGGTCTCGATCGTGCCCGACGCGCCGGCGCCGGCCGGCCCGATCCACGAGCTCGAGCCCTCGTGCACGCGCACCCAGCCGTCGCGGAACAGCACATCGGTTCCGATGACGAACGCCATCGCCGGCGTGTCGCCTGCTTCGACGTCGATCGACCCCTCGAACTCCTGCACGGCGTACGCGTCGGCGTCCTCGCGACACTGCACGGCGACCAGCGGGCGCGCGATGGGGGTCGCGAACCCGGGCGCGTCGAACGGGCTCGCGGTGGCGACATCGGCGACGATGCCGGAGTTGAGGCTCGTCGAGACGAGGCTGGTCTCGGCCTGCCCGTCGAGGACGAGCCGGCTGCCGACGCTGAACCGGTAGTGCAGCCGGCCGGGCTCGGTGACGCGGGGGAAGATCACGACGCTCACCCAGTTGCGCGACCAGGCGAGCGGAGCTCCGGTGCGGGTCGGCGGGTCGTACAGACTCGCGGACACGCGGACCGCACCGTCGTCGCGGGTCTCGGGGGAGCGCAGCGAGCTGCGCCGCTCCGTCTCGGGGTGGGCGTCGCGGACCGCCTCGAACGGCGGCACCGGGACGGGCTCCCACTGCCGCAGCCACGCGCGCATCCGTCGGCCCATGCCGTCGAAGCCGTCGCCGAGGGTCTCGGCGGGGAGCGTGTCGGTCGCGGCGATCTGGCCGGGGCGGCCGAGCGCGTCGATCGCCGCGTAGGGCGGCTCGACCGTGAAGATCGGAGCGTCGATCGCCTCGGGCGAGTCGGTTCCGCCGGGCTCGGCGACCTCGATTTCGGATGCTTCGGGCTCGGCGTGGGCGACGGTCGTGGTCTGCGGTTCGGGCTCGGCGTGGATGAGGGTCATGGGCTGGGCTTTCGTTCGGCCGGGGCATGGGGCGACCGGCAGGGATCAAGCGGATGTCGCCACGGTACGCACGCCGCACCGGCGCGACATCCGTATCATCCCTGAGAACTGCTCAGGACATTCCGCAGAAAAAGCCAACTGACCAGCTCGTTGCTCAGATGAGCAGAGGAGCCGCCGAACGGCGCCTCAGACGAGCAGCCTCAGACGAGCAGCTGGTGCTCCGCGAGCGACCGGTACAGCGGCACGTTCTCGACGAGCTCGCGGTGCGTGCCCTCACCGATCACGCGCCCGTCGTCGAGCACGATGATGCGGTCGGAGTCGACGACGGTCGACAGCCGGTGGGCGATCACGATCAGCGTGCGCCCGGCCGAGACCGCGTCGATCGCCTCGCGCATGAGTCGCTCGTTGACGCCGTCGAGCGAGGACGTGGACTCGTCGAGCAGCAGGATCGGCGGTGCCGCGAGCAGGGCGCGGGCGATCGCGAGCCGCTGCCGCTCGCCGCCGGAGAGCATGATGCCGTCCTCGCCGACCTGTGCGTCGAGGCCCGCGGGATCGCGGTCGAGCACGCGGTCGAGGTTCACGGCGCGGAGCACGTGCTCGCACTCCTCGTCGGACGCGTCGGGGCTGCCGAGCTTGAGGTTGTCGCGGATGGTGCCGGCCAGCACCGGGGCATCCTGCTCAACGTAGCCGATCTGGGCGCGCAGGTCGTCGCGGTCGATGGTCCGCAGGTCGAGTCCGCCGAGGCGGACCTCACCGACGCTCGGATCGTAGAACCGCTCGATGAGCGCCAGGATCGTGGACTTCCCGGCACCCGAGGGCCCGACGAGCGCGACGCGCTCGCCGCGCGGCACCTCGAACGAGACGCCGCGCAGCACGGGCTGCCGGTCGGTCACGTCGGGCTCGGGGAGGTGCTCGTCGGCCGACTCGTTCGCGGGGTCGGCGGGGTCGTTCGGCGTCGTCTTCGCGTACGCGAACGAGACGTCGTCGAACTCGAGCGCGGGCGCGTCGGGCAACAGGCCCTCGTTGGCCGGGCCGACGATCACGGCGAGCGGCGCGAGCTCGCGGTCGTGCTGCTGCTCGTCGGGCAGGTCGAGCACCTCCTGGATGCGACCGAGTGCGCCGAGCGCCTGGTTGATCGCCATGAGCGCGCCGAGGATCTGGCCGAGCGGCATGATCATGAGGAACAGGAACAGGATGAACGCGACGAGGTTCGCGATCGAGGTGGACCCGTCGGCGACCCGGTAGCCGCCGACCCCGAGGACGACGAGGAACGACACCTGCATGGCGATGCCCGCGACGGGCACCACGAGCGCCGAGATCTTCGCGACGCGGACCCCGAGCGACCACGCGCCCTCGGCCTCGGCGTTGGTCGCCTCGATCTCACGCTTGGTCGCCCCCGCGGCACGGATGGTTCGGACCGAGCTGATCGCGCGCTCGACCGACGACGCGAGCGCGCCCACCTTCTCTTGGGCTTTGTGCGACGCCTCCCGGATGCGCATGGACAGCACGGTCGCGGTGCCGAGCGCGATCGCGACGACCAGCACGGTGAGCCCGAGCAGCACCGGGTCGAGGATGAGCATGGCGATGAGCGCGCCGACGAACGTGACGATGCCGCCGATGGCCTCGACACCGCCCTGCGTGAGCACGGCGCGCAGCAGCGTGGTGTCGCTGCCGACCCGCGAGACGAGGTCGCCGGTGCGGCGCGTGTCGAACTCGGCGATCGGCAGGTTCAGGATGCGCGCGATGAGCCGCTTGCGACTCGTGAGCACGATGCCCTCACCCGTGCGCTGCAGCAGGTAATGCTGGTACCCGCTGATCACGCCCTGCGCGACGACGAGAACCACGAGCAGCCAGATCAGCCCGTCGAGCGGCTGCCCGTCCTCGACGAGCGAGATGACCTGCCCGACGACGAGCGGCTGCGCGAGGCTCGCCGCGGCGAGCAGCAGGCTGAGCACGATCACGAACGCGATCACGCCCTTGTGCTCGAGCAGGTAGGGCACGAGCTGGCGCACGGTCGCGCGCGGTCCGCTGGGCGCGGACCGGTCGCGACGCGCGAACAGGGAACGGCGGGCTGCGGGGGTTTCGCTCTGGGTCATGTCCTCTTCCTGGGCGCGCGGCGCGCGAGACCGGGTGCGGATGCCTCGGGCGCCGCCATGCAGCTTACGCGCCGTCGCTGGGCGGCGCCCGGGGCGGGTTCGATCAGTTCCCGGTCAGAAGGTGCGGTACGCCTTCTGCGCATTGTTGGTGCAGGTCAGCCACACTTGGCCGAGTCGCTCACCGAAGCCGAAGCTGGTCACCGAGCCGCCCTTGATTCCGCCGGCGTAGCGCACGCCGTCGATCGTGACCGGGGTGACGTGGCCGACGGCGGCGACGATGCCGGCGTCGAAGTTCGTCACGCGCACGCCCGGCGGAACGATCGGAAACGCGTGATTGGGGTGATCGACCTTCGCCAGCATCGGGTAGCTCGCAGGGCAAGCGGTCTCATCGAGTGCGGCCGAGCCGCCCGTGGCGGGGAACTTGAGCGCGAACGCGAGGTGATCGATCGTCTCGATCTCGTTCGGGCACACACCGGGCAGGTGCCCGATGCCACCGACGGCGTCGGCCGGAACGAATCCGAACTGCTGGCTGTACTGGACCTTCACCCAGTCCTGCCCGTCGTGTGCGAAGCCGCAGAACGCCGTGACGCGCTCGCCCTCCGCGAGCCTGGCGAGGGCCGGCGCACCGGTGCGCGGGGTGCCGACGAGGTCGACGGCGTATCTGACGCCCCGGAGCTCGGAGGTGGCCTGCGTCTCGATCTGAGGGGTGCCCGCGGGCTGCGACGCCGATGCGTATCCGGGTGCGGCGGCGAACAGGCCGGCCCCGATGGCCGCGACGGAGAGCCCGATGAATACACGGTGCGTGAATGAGTGCACTGGAGATGCCCTTTCTGGACCGAGCGTGGCGCGCTCGGATCACTGCGTCTCGGCCCGATCGGAGCCGAAGATACGCCAGTATACCAGTGTTTGAGTTCGGATGATTCTGCGCCCGTCAGGCGCGGCCGTACTTCTTGTGCACCGCCTGCTTGCTCACCTCGAGGGCCATGGCGATGACCTGCCAGCTCGCGCCCGCGGCGCGGGCGCGGCGGACGGCGAGCGCCTCGGCCCGGTCGAGCTCGCGCGTGAGCTCGAGGCGGGCGTGGTGCAGCTGGCGGAGGGCGCGGTAGGGGTCGTCGCCGTCGGCGGCGGCGATCGCGGTGCGGATCGTCGAGTCCATGCCGTCAACCGTAGTTGACGGCATGCGAATCGTCAAGGAAGGTTGACGCAGCTGCCCGGTGGTTCACGCGACGGTGCCCGGCATCCGCGCGCTGCGGGATGCCGGGCACCGTGCTGTGCACCGTGCTGCGGTGCTGGATCACCAGAATGTGGCGGCCTTCTCGGGGTTGCTCGTGCAGCTGGCGATCAGCCCGGCGGACTGGGTCCCGCCGTAGTTGCTCATCGAGCCGCCCGTGTAGCCGATGATTCGCCAGGCGTCCGAGGTGTCGTAGATCGGGAGTCCGGTGTCGACGACGATGCCCTCGCCCTCGGCGCGCTGCACCGTCACGCCGGGCGTGATGCGCTCCAGGGTGTCGTGCGCCTTGAAGTCGCGAAGGAAGGGATACGTGGCCGGGCACCTGAACTCGGGCACCGGCACGAAGGACTGCGTGGGCTGGAAATCGAATCCGAAGGTCGGGATCCGCACGGTCTCGACCTCGCTCGGGCAGGTCGCCGGCAGGCCGTGGGTGCGGGTGTCCAGCGCGCTGCTCCGGATGAACCCGAACGTGCCGCCCTGGTTGATCTTGACCCATTCCGCGCCCTCGTTGACGAACCCGCAGTACGCCTCGACCGAGGTGCCCGGCGCGACCTCCCCGATCGGACTGACTGCGCGCGGGGTGGGGAAGATCGCGCCGCGCTCGACCACGGAGCGGATCTGGCCGTCGGGCGCTTCGAATGCGGAATCGGCGGCGTTCGCCGGTGTTGCGGCGGCGAACACGGTCGCGCCGACGAGGGCTGCGCACAGTCCGGTGACCGTGCGGCGGATGGTGCGGTTCATATGCGGGTCCTTTTTGCTCGACCATGGATCACGCCGCGGATTACGTGCGGACGCGGTGCGGAGACGCGGTGCGGATACAATAGCAGTATACCGGACATCGCGAGCCTGCTCGGCTATTCCCGGCCGAGGTGTGTTTCGGTGTGTGACGCCCCTCGGCGACATCTCGGGCGCACGGGCGTATCGTCGCTCGCACCCGATTCCAAGGAGCTCTCATGTCGTACCGCGAACCGCACGCCACCGCCCAGGCCCACGCCGGCCGGGTCATGGGCATGCGCGGCTGCGAGACGCATGAGGCCTGCTCGAGCGATCGCCCCGGGCACGGTGTGAACGCCGTGCAGGCTCGGCTCGCGCACGCGACCCCGAGCAAGTGGATCGACGCGATCGTCGTCGACGTCGACCGCGACGGCTTCATCGTCGTGGCCGACCTCGGGGGAGGCATCCGTCGCCTCTGGCATCACGCCGCCCTCGGCGACGTCCTCGCCGTCGGCGAGCCCGTCGCCCTGCACGCCGTGTATGGCGTGCTTGCGCACGCGGAAGGCCGGTTCAGCGTCGCCGACGCGTGACGAACACAGCTGGCGTGCTCGCGCACGCCGGGAACCGGTTCAGCGTCGCCGACGCCTGAGGCGGCGCGACCGGCGGCCGAACCGGTTCGGCGCGGCGTGCGTCACATGCCCGGCATCATCTCCCGCATGGAGCCGAGCATCTTCTCGAGCGCCATGGCGGCCTGATCGCAGGCCATCGCGCACATGCGGCAGTGTTCGCTCATCTCGGCGTGCATCATGCACTCGGCGGAGCAGGCTCGGCACATGGCCATCGTCGTCTCCATCGCCGACATCATCACGGCCATGTCCCAGCCGTTCATGCGAAGCATCATCCGCATCATGGTGCCGCTGAGGTCCGCGCAGTTCGCGCACATGCCGGCGCACCGCGCCATGCCCTCGCCGGCGTCGGCGTCGGCGCACATGACGCACGCCTGCTCGCACGCGGAGAGGGCCTCGATACACTCCTGCATCATCGCCATGTCCGCGCCCTTCATCTGGGTCGTCGACATGGCGTCCTTCATCATGTCCATCGTGGTGTTCATCATGCGCGCGCTCCCGAACCGGGCGCCGAGCGTCGACGATGCCGACTCCGACTCGGCCACCCTCCGCGAGCCATGTTAGGCGCGTCGCCCCGCGTCTTGAAGGCCTTGCGCACAACCCCGTCTTGGCACGAGGCCGTACCGCGCATGCGCTCAACGCGAGGCCGCAGAGGCTGGTCAGGAATCGAATGGTGGAGCGGCGAATGAACTTCACTCATGCCCGACAATATGTCGACATATTAGACCGCATTAAGGCCGACTAGTGGATATCGCTCTCGCAGCCGAAAGTTCATTGGGCACAGATCCGTGCCGAATCATGTTCTGGCGGTCCCCAAGGGACCGGCGAGGAGTGTGACCATGAATTGGTCTGTTCGAGTGCTGCGGCGGGTGACCCCTGGTTCGTATGCAACTCTGATCACCGGTGCAGTCTGCTACTCGGGTGGCCCGACGGCGAGTACCTGAGCTGGAGCGGAGTGATGCAAGAAGGTCCCCGCGAGTTCGCTTTTCGCATGGCAGCCGAACGGGAAGCGCGATTGATCGAGAAATACCGCGGCCGCATCGCGGGACTCGTGGGCTTCCCTGCGATGGACTTCATCGGCCTGGCATGGGCAGGATCGAGCGACCCTGGCGAATCGCCCTACGAGCGGTATATCGATGCCCTCTATCGTCGGTCCGCGATTCCCACCGGATTCCACGACGTCGCGGTACGAACCTGGCTTCGTGAGCCGCTGGCGCGGAGAGAGTTCTCGGTCGAGCCGTATCTTGCCACGCACGTCCATGACTTCATGTTCGAGCGGAAAGGCGGGGAGTTCGATTTCGACTACGGGGTCTCGGAGATCGCTGAAGCGTTAGGGGAAGCCGGTCGACAGCCAGGGACGGTCGCCGTCCGAGATATCGTCGGGGCGCAGCACACGCACGAAAGCGTCGTGACCGTGGTCGGATACGCCAGGTACCTCTCACCGTCACCTGAGATCATCGTCGGCCTCACGGACATCCCTCGTGTCCGAGGCTGAGCGTACACCGCCGATCGAGTGAGTGGCCCAACGCACGAGCGGGGCGGATGCCGAGGCATCCGCCCCGCTCATCGCGAGGAACGCAGGCGCGTCAGGCGTCCATGTCGACGTCCTTCGTCTCCTTGGAGACGAGGAGCGCGATGAGCGTGAGCACGGCCATGACCGACAGATAGATGCCGACCCAGAACGGGCTGCCGCCGCCGGCCTGCCACAGCGCGACCGCGATGAACGGCGCGACCGCGGCGCCCAGGATCGACGACACGTTGTACGAGATGCCCGAGCCCGTGTAGCGCACGTTCGTCGGGAACAGCTCGGGCAGCAGCGCGCCCATCGGGCCGAACGTCATGCCCATGAGCGCGAAGCCCACGATGAGCCACGCCATGACGCCCCAGAAGCCGGCGCCGAGCATCGGCACCCAGACGAGGCCGAACACGATGATGCCCAGCGTGACCCAGATGAGCGTGCGGCGGCGGCCCCAGCGGTCGGCCCACGGGCCCGACAGCAGCGTGAAGATGCCGAAGAACACGACGCCGCCGATGAGCATGAGCACGAACGTGTTGTACGAGTACCCGAGGCCCGGCAGCGCGCCCGCGGCGGCCTCGATCGGCGCGCGGCCGTAGGACAGCGAGAACGTCGTCATGAGGTAGAAGAGCACGTAGGTCGCGAGCATGAAGAACGTGCCGAGGATGAGCTGCTTCCAGTAGCCCTTGAACACGGTCGCGAGCGGCAGGCGCTGGATCTTGCCCTGCTTGGTCGCCTTCGAGAACGCGGTCGACTCCACGAGCCGCAGGCGCACCCACAGGCCCACGGCGACCATGACGATCGAGAACAGGAACGGGATGCGCCAGCCCCAGTCGAGGAAGGCCTGGGACGGCATCGACGGGTCGTCCGACGGCAGCAGCGCCGCGATGATCAGGAAGAGCCCGTTGGCGATGATGAAGCCGATCGGCGCGCCGAGCTGCGGGAACGTGCCGTACCAGGCGCGCTTGTCCTTCGGGGCGTTCTCGGTCGCGACGAGCGCCGCGCCCGACCACTCTCCGCCGAGCGCGAAGCCCTGGCCGATGCGCAGGAGCACGAGCAGCAGCGGCGCGAACCAGCCGACGAGCTGATACGTCGGCAGCACACCGATGAGGAACGTCGCGATGCCCATGGTGAGCAGCGCGCCGACGAGGGTGGCCTTGCGGCCGTGCTTGTCGCCGAGGTGGCCGAAGATGACCGCGCCGAGCGGGCGGGCGACCATCGCGGCGCCGAACACGGCGAACGACGACAGCAGCGCGGTGGTCGCGTCACCGGTGGGGAAGAAGAGGTGCGGGAAGACGAGGACCGCCGCCGTGGCGTAGACGTAGAAGTCGTAGAACTCGATCGTCGTGCCGATGAGGCTGGCCAGGATGACCCGGCTGCGCGGGTTGGCCGGGGTGGTACCGGTGTGTGCGGCCGAGGCCGCGGTGGTGGGTGAGGACATCGCCTGCAATGACTCCGTGGTGCTGGTGGGACGTGCCCGCGGCGGGGAACGTCGGTCAGGCGTGGTCCGGGCGGCGGAGCGAAGGAATCGTCGCTTGTGGCAACCGCATCACCATACGCGCGTCGCGCCCGGCGGGCGAGCCGAGCGCGACGAACGGTACGGATGCTGCGACGAACGGTGATCCGCAGACGGATGCTACGCGCGCAGCGCGCGCAACGCGCGTGCGGTGGCCACCGCGGCCTCGGCCGCCTCGCGGCCCTTGTCCTCCTTCGAGCCCGGCAGTCCGGCACGGTCGAGGCCCTGCTGCTCGTCGTCGAGCGTCAGGACCCCGAACCCGACGGGCTTGCCCGTGTCGAGCGCGACCCGCGTGAGCCCGTCGGTCGCCGCCGACGACACGTACTCGAAGTGGGGCGTGCCGCCGCGGATGATCACACCGAGCGCCACGACTGCGTCGGCTCCGGCCTCGAGCGCCGCCTTCGCGACCACCGGCAGCTCGAAGCTGCCCGGCACCCGCACGAGCCGGTGCGATGCGCCCGCCGCGTCGAGCGTGGCGGTCGCCCCGGCGATGAGGCCGTCGGTGATCTCGTCGTGCCAGCTGCCGGCGACGATCACCACCTCGAGCCCGGTCCCGTCGATGTCGAGGCCGTGGTCGTCGAGTTTGGGCGAGCCCTTGCCGCTCATGAGGCGTGTCCTTCCAGCAGGGTTGCGGCCGAGGCATCCGCCAGCTGGCCGTCATCGATCGCGTGGCCCATGCGCCGACGCTTGGTCTCAAGGTAGCCCTGGTTGCCGGCGCCGACGCCGACGACGAGGGGCAGGCGTTCGGTCACCTCGATGCCGCGGGCCTCGAGCTGCGCGACCTTCTCGGGGTTGTTCGTCAGCAGCCGCACCCGGCGCACGCCGAGATCCATGAGGATCGCACTCGCGGCACTGTAGTCGCGGCTGTCGATCGGCAGGCCGAGCGCGAGGTTCGCGTCGAGCGTGTCGAGCCCGCCCTCCTGCAGCCGGTAGGCGCGCAGCTTGTTGATCAGGCCGATGCCGCGGCCCTCGTGCCCGCGGAGGTAGACGACGACACCGCCCGTGCGCTGGATCTGCTCGAGCGCGGTGTCCAGCTGCGGCCCGCACTCGCACTTCAGCGAGCCGAACGCCTCACCCGTCAGGCACTCGGAGTGCACACGCACGACCGCGCCCTCGGGGTCGGCCTCGGGGGTTCCGGCGATGATCGCGACGTGGTCGGCGCCGGTCTGCCGGTCGTGGTACGCCCTGACCCGGAACGCACCATGCTCGGTCGGCAGGCTGGTCTCCACCTCGAAGCGCACGGGGGAGGACTCGTCGATCGCGGGAGCGGCGTCCGCCGCCCCACCCGGGGCCTCGCGCGACCCGCCGTGCTCCCGGATCCAGTCGACGAGGGCGGCGACGGTCGTGACCGGCAGGCCGTCGCGCTCGCCGAGCTCGATCAGCCCGGGCAGGCGCATCATCTCGCCGTCATCGGCGACGACCTCGCCGATCACGCCCACCGGGGCGAGGCCCGCGAGCCGCATGAGGTCGACCGCGGCCTCGGTGTGGCCGGTGCGTTCGAGCACACCGCCGTCGACCGCGCGCAGCGGCAGGATGTGGCCCGGGCGGATGAGCCGGTCGGGCGTCGACGCCGGGTCGGCGAGCACGCGCAGCGTGTGCGCGCGGTCGGCGGCCGAGATCCCGGTCGAGACACGGTCGGCCGCGTCGACCGAGATCGTGTACGCGGTGCCGCGAACGTCCTCGCTGCGCTCGACCATGATCGGCAGCTCGAGCCGGTCGGCGAGCGAGTTCGGCATGGGTGCGCAGAGGTAGCCACTCGTGTGGCGCACCATCCACGCGATCCACTCCTGCGTCGCGAACTGGGCGGCCATGATCGCGTCACCCTCGTTCTCGCGGGCCTCGTCGTCGGCCACGATCACGGGTTTGCCCGCGCGCAGCGCGTCGAGCACCTCGGGCATGCTGGCGAGACTCATGCGGCACCTCCGATCGCGGTGACGGCCGGTTCGGCGACGGACGACGGCAACGAGCGACGACCCTCCAGTCGGAGCATCCGCTCGACGTGCCTCGCGAGGATGTCGGTCTCGATGTTGACCGCGTCGCCGACCACGCGCTCGCCGAGCGTCGTCGCCGTGAGCGTCTCCGGGATGAGCGACACCTCGAACCAGGATCCGTCGACGTCGTCGCCGATCGCGCTCACGGTGAGCGACACGCCGTCGACCGCGATCGAGCCCTTGTCGACGACGAGCGGGGCATGCGCCTCGTCGAGCGAGAAGCGCAGGACGCGCCAAGCCTCGCCCGGCCGGATCTCGAGCACGCGCGCGGTGCCGTCGATGTGCCCCTGCACGATGTGCCCGCCGAGCCGGTCGCCCACGCGGGCCGCGCGCTCGAGGTTGACCGCGAGCCCCTCGCGGGCGTCGTCGAGCGTCGACATCGCGAGCGTCTGGGCCATGACGTCGGCCGTGAACGACTCGGCGTCGAAGTCGACGACCGTGAGGCACACGCCCGAGACGGCGATCGAGTCGCCGTGGCGTGCGCCCTCGACGGCGAGCGGCCCGCGCACGGTGAGCCGCGCGGCATCGGTGCTGCGCTCGACGCGCGTGATGAGTCCGCGCTCCTCGATGATTCCGGTGAACATGTCAGTTCCCTTCCGTGGGGTCGGCCGTGTCGCGCGCGGCGCGCGCTGCGACCGGGTTGGCGACGACCAGCAGGTCGTCGCCCAGCCGCTCGATGGCGGCGAAGTCGAATCGGAGCGCCTCGCCGATGCTCGGCACCCCGAGGTCGCCGATCGCGAGGCGCGGCCCGCCGAGCAGGGCGGGCGCGAGATACACGAGCAGCTCGTCGGCGAGCCCGGCCGCGAGGAACGCGCTCGCGAGCGTCGGGCCGCCCTCGACGAAGAGCGAGCGGATGCCTCGGGTGTGGAGCGTCGCGAGATCGGCGCCGAGCTCGCGCCCCTCGAGCTGGATCACGGGCTGCGGATGTCTCGACAGCCGCGCCTCGGCCGGCACCGCCCGGCGCCCGAACACGACCGGCACCGGCTGATGTGCGAGCAGGGCACCGTCGCCGTCGCGCGCGGTGAGGGCCGGATCGTCGGCGAGCAGCGTGCCCGTGCCGACCGCGATCGCGTCGGCTCCGGCACGCCGGCGGTGCACGTCGGAGCGCGCCGCGGGGCCGGTGATCCACTGCGAGCTGCCGTCGGCCGCTGCGGCACGGCCGTCGAGCGTGGACGCCCACTTGACGGTCACCCGCGGGCGGCCGTGCCGAGCCGCGAACAGCCAGTCCGCGAGGAACGCCTCGACCTCGTCGGCGAGCACGCCCGCGACCACCTCGACGCCCGCGGCGCGCAGACGCTCGGCTCCGCCCGACGACCGCGCGCCCGGGTCGGCGACCGCGTAGACCACGCGTGCGACCCCGGCCTCGATCAGCGCCTCGGAGCAGGGGCCGGTCCGACCCGTGTGGTTGCAGGGCTCGAGCGTGACGACGGCCGTCGCACCCGCCGCCTGGCCGGGCGCAAGCTTGCCGAGCGCATCGACCTCGGCGTGCGCGGTGCCCGCCCCGCGGTGCCAGCCCTCGGCGAGCACGCGTCCGTCGGGCGCGAGCACGAGGCATCCGACCCGGGGGTTCACGCCGTGGGCCGGGCCGAGAGTGGCCAGCTCGAGCGCGCGGAGCATCGCGTCGCCCTCGGCCGTCGGCGCCGTGGCCGTACGCGCGGTGCTCGCGATCATCCCGAATCCTGTCTTCAGGCTCCGGGGATGGTTCCGGCTGCGCCGGACTCGGCGCTGACGAGCAGCGCCGACACGTGCCGCCTCCCATCCGGACTTTCACCGTCGGTGCCGGAATTCCACCGGCTCAACCGTTCGTTCGCGACCTGCGGTCGCGCCTTCCCGGCTCGCGGACTGTTACCGCCGGCTCGGATTTTCACCGACCCCGGAGCACGTTTGTCGTGTTCGATTCTAGGCCAACGTATGGATGTGTGCGTTATTCCCGTCACGGGGCGTCGCCAGACCGGGCGGACGAGGCCAAATTAGCCGAGAAGTCGCAGATGGCGGGTGCTGCCGCGCCGCACCCGCCATCTGCGACCGTTCGATGTGGATGCAGCGGCGCAGGTCAGGCGGCGTCGACGAGGGCGCGCGCCGTGGTCTCGTCGACGATGAGGTCGGTGATGAGCTTCGCGGCGAGTGCGCCGCGCAGACTCGCGAGCTTCGCCGGGCCGGAGACGACGCAGACGCGACGAGGGGCCCGCCGCAGGACGCGGAACGCCGGGCCCGTCGCGCGCGCGTTCAGCGCGATGCCATCGGTGCTGCCGTCGGCCCGGTAGAACACGGTCGCGACGTCGCCGACCACGCCGTCGCGGCTGAGCGACTCGTAGTCGGCCCGCTCCAGATACCCGCCCTGGTACACGTGGCTCGGCACCTCGGCGAAGGGCGAGCCGAGGCCGAACACCGCGAGGTCGAGCCGGGCCTGCAGCGCGAGCAGCCGCCGCGTGCTGCGCTCACGCCAGAACGCCTCCTTCGTGGCCGCGTCGTCGAAGAACGCCGGCACGGGGAACTGCTGCACGTGCGCACCGAACGCGTCGCCGAACCGGCGCAGGATCTCGCTCGCATAGACGATGCCCGTCGTGCGGACGTTCCCCGCGCCGTTCAGCTGCACGATCTCGGTGTTGTGCGTGGGCTTGGGCACGAGGTGCCGGCTCAGCGCACCCATCGTCGACCCCCACGCGACGCCGATCACCTGGTTGGAGTCGACGAAGCGGCCGAGAATCCGTGCAGCGGTGAGCGCGACGCGCTCGAGCCGGTCGACATCGGTGACATGGTCGGGGACGGGCACGACGTGCGCCGTGATGCCGTGGGCCTGCAGCAGGTCGTGCTCGAGCCGCCCGGGGGAGTCGAGAGGCGAGTGGATGGTGATCTCGACCAGCCCGCTGTCGCGTGCGTGGCTCAGGAGCCGCGAGATCGACGAGCGCGAGGTGCCGAGCTCCTTCGCGATCGCATCCATCGTGAGGTCCTGCATGTAGTAGAGCTGGGCGGCGCGGAGCGCCTCTCGCGTCTTCGGGCTGAGTGCATCGCGGTCGGACTGACGGTCGGTCATGGCGGCATCCCCGAGGTGCGTCTGCACGTATGTGCAGCTGGCTTGAAAGAGTGTTCGGCGCGGTTCACGATGTATTCATCCACATCCGGGGCCGTCGTCGCAACCGCGCCGTGAACCCGGCACAGTCTCACGCGAAAGGACGATCCATGTCCTCCACGATGCCCCTCGCCGGCGACGGCCTCGCACCCGCCGCCGAACGTCCCGCGGTGGCCGCGCTCCGCGCCGAGCCCACGGCGTCCGTCGTCATCATCGGCGGCGGCATCAACGGCATCGCGACCTTCCGGGACCTCGCGCTCCAGGGCGTGCCCGTCGTGCTCGTCGAACGGAACGACTTCGTCTCCGGGGCATCCGCCGCGTCGTCGCACATGATCCACGGCGGCGTGCGCTACCTCGAGAACGGCGAGTTCCGGCTCGTGCAGGAGTCCGTCACCGAGCGTAACGCGCTCATCAAGATCGCGCCGCACTACGTGAAGCCGCTGCGCACGACCGTGCCGATCTTCTCGACCTTCTCCGGGCTGTTCTCCGCGCCCCTGCGCTTCCTCACGCACACGTCGGGCAAGCCCAGCGAGCGCGGCGCACTGCTCATCAAGACCGGCCTCACGATCTACGACGCGTTCTCGCGCGACGGCGGCAGCGTGCCGCGGCATCGCTTCCTCGGCGCGAAGCGCTCGCGCGCCGAGCTGCCCGCACTGAACCGCGGCGTGAAATACACCGCGACGTACTTCGACGCGAGCATGCACGATCCCGAGCGCCTCGCGCTCGACGTGCTGCACGACGGACTCGCGGCGGGGCCGCACGCACGCGCCGTGAACTCCGTCGAGGCGGTCGGGCTCGGCGCCGACGGCGTGCGCGTGCGCGACCGCGAGACCGGGGTCGAGTTCGACCTCGCCGCCGACGTCGTGGTCAATACGTCGGGCCCGTGGACCGACCTCACGAACGCCGAGCTCGGCCGGCCGACCCGGTACATGGGCGGCACGAAGGGCTCGCACATCGTGCTCGACCACCCCGAGCTGCTCGCCGCGACCGACGGTCGCGAGATATTCTTCGAGCACGAGGACGGCCGCATCGTGCTCATCTACCCGCTCAAGGGGCGGGTCATGGTCGGCACGACCGACCTCGAGCACGACATGCGCGAGCCCGCGATCTGCACTGAAGACGAGGTGGACTACTTCTTCGACCTCATCACGCACGTGTTCCCGGACATCGCGGTCGACCGCTCGCAGATCGTCTACCGGTTCTCGGGCGTGCGGCCGCTGCCGCGGCACGACGACACGCAACCCGGCTTCGTCTCGCGCGACTACCGCATCGAGCGGGCGGATGTCCCGGAGCGGCCGGGCACCACGCTGCTGAGCCTCGTCGGCGGCAAGTGGACCACGTTCCGTGCGCTCGCCGAACACCTCGCGAACGACGTGCTCGGGCTGCTCGGCCGCGAGCGCGTGCGCTCGACGGCCGGGCTCGCGATCGGCGGCGGTGCCGGGTACCCGATGACCGAGGACGCGCGCCGCGTCTGGGTCGTCGCGCACGGCGACGAGGTCGGCCGCCAACGCGCCGAGACGCTGCTCGAACGGTACGGCACGCGGGCCGAGGCGATCATCGCGGACCTCGAAGGCATGGATGACGCGGTGCTGACGCACCACGACGGGTACACGCGCGGTGAGGTCGCCTGGCTCGTGCGGCACGAGCACGTCGCGCACCTGCTCGACGTGGTGCAGCGGCGGACGAGCCTCGCCTTCACGGGCGACGTGACGATGCCGCTCCTCGACGAGCTCGCGGAGATCGCCGGCGACGAGCTCGGCTGGGACGGCGCGCGCCGCGCGGCCGAGATCGCCTTGACGGTGCGCGTGCTGTCGGAGCGGCATGGCATGCGTCTCGCCGAGGCATCCATCGCCGCCTGATCGTTCGCCCACCGTTGGTCGAGTAGGCGCGCCAGCGCCGTATCGAGACCCGTACGCCTGCGTCGGCGCGTAATCACCGGGTCTCGATACGCTTCGCTACTCGACCAGCGGAGGGGGCCGGTGTCGGCGCGCGAGAATCGGGTCTCGATACGCTTCGCTACTCGACCAGCGAAGGGGCGAGGAGCGCGGGGAGCTGGGCGAGGCTCGTGATCTCGAGGACGCCGGCGGCCTCGGCGTCGGCGTCGTCTTCGGGCGAGGGCGTGTCGCCGCGGCGGTTCAGCCAGACGCCGATCAGGCCGGCGTGCGCGGCGCCGATGGCGTCGGTCCGGAGGCGGTCGCCGATGTAGGCGGCCGTTCGGACCGGGGCATCGGCGGCGAACACGTCGAGCGCGTGCCGGAAGATCGCGGCATCGGGCTTCGCCGCGCCGACGGCGCCCGAGGCGATCACGTGCGCGAAGCGACCGGGCAGCTCGAGCTGCACGAGCTTCGCGGTCTGGAAGTCGAGCTCGCCGTTCGTGATGATGCCGAACCGGACTCCGGGGAGCAGACGCCCGAGCTCGTCGAGCACCGGCAGTGCGTCGGGGTGCAGGGCCCACGACGCCCGATAGTGCTCGAAGTACCGGGCGAACCATTCGCCCGCATCGTCATCGGCCAGCGCGACGCTGTACGCCGCGGCGAACGCGATCGCGCGGGCCCGCCGCTGGCCCTCGAACGTCAGCTCGCCCGCGAGGTACGCGTGATAGTGCTCCTCTTCGAGGGCGTGCCACAATCGCCGCGCCGCGGCCTCGTCGCCCTCGTATGCGAGCGCACGCATGTGCTGCACGATGCCCGCCTCGACCGCCTCGCGGTGGGCCATGAGGGTGTCGTCGAGGTCGAACAGCACAACCGGGGTCGGTTCCACCTGCACGTCGAGGCCCGGACGCTCAGCGCCCGCGGCGGACGAAGCCGACACGCTCGTACACCTCGGCGAGCTTGCGTTCCGCCCGTTCGGCGGCCTTCTCGGCGCCGAACGCGAGGATGCGGTCGAGCTCGGCCGGATCTTCCATGAGCTCGAGCGTCCGCTCCCGGATCGGCGCGAGCCGCTCGACCACGGCGTCGGCGAGGTCCTTCTTCAGGTCGCCGTAGCCGCGGCCGGCGTACTGGGCCTCGAGCTCGGGGATGCTCCGGCCGGACACCGTCGCGTAGATGTCGAGCAGGTTCGAGATGCCCGGCTTCGCCTGCAGGTCGTATCGGATCTCGCGCTCCGCGTCGGTCACCGCGCTGCGGAACTTCTTCGCGGTCACCTTCGGGTCGTCGAGCAGGCGCACGAGCCCCGCGTCGGAGTTCGCCGACTTCGACATCTTCGCGGTCGGGTCCTGCAGGTCGTAGATGCGTGCCGCCTCTTTCGGAATGAACGCCTCCGGAATGCGGAACGTGTCGCCGAACCGGGAGTTGAACCGGCCCGCGAGGTCACGCGTGAGCTCGAGGTGCTGGCGCTGATCGTCACCGACGGGCACGAGGTTCGTGTCGTACAGCAGGATGTCCGCCGCCATGAGCACGGGGTAGGTGAACAGGCCCACGGTCGTCGCCTCGGCGCCGAACCGCTGCGACTTGTCCTTGAACTGGGTCATCCGGCTCGCCTCGCCGAAGCCCGTCATGGTGCCGAGCACCCACGCGAGCTCGGCGTGCGCCGGCACGTGCGACTGCACGAACAACGTCGACCGTTCGGGGTCGATGCCCGCGGCGAGGTACTGCGCGGCCGTGCGGCGCGTGCTCTCCCGCAGCGCGGCCGGCTCCTGCGCGACCGTGATGGCGTGCAGGTCGACGACGCAGTAGACGGGGTCGACCTCGTCTTGGAGCGCGACCCAGTTGACGAGGGCGCCGAGATAGTTGCCGAGGTGGAGCGAGTCGCTCGAGGGCTGCATGCCCGAGAAGACGACGGGGCGATTCGTGGTCATGAGTGAGGTCCTTGGGGTCAGATGGCGTAATCGACGACGACGGGTGCGTGGTCGGACCATCGCTCGTCGTACGCCGCTGCGCGGTCGACCTGATACGACACCACCGTGTCGGCGAGGGCCTGCGTCGCGAGCTGGTAGTCGATGCGCCAGCCCGCGTCGTTGTCGAACGCCTTGCCCCGCCACGACCACCACGTGTACGGGCCCGGCACGTCACCCGCAGCACGACGGCCGATGTCGACCCAGCCGAGCCCGGCGCCGGCGTTGGCGCGATCGTCGCCTTCGGCACCCACGAACCGGTCGAAATAGGCGCGCTCTTCGGGGAGGAAGCCCGCGCGCTTGACATTGCCCTTCCAGTTCTTGATGTCGAGCGTGCGGTGCCCGACGTTCAGGTCGCCCATGACGACCGCGAGCTCGCTGTGCTCGGCGAGCTGGGGCAGACGCGCCTCGAACGCGTCGAGGAAGCGGTACTTGTCGACCTGCTTCGGGGTGTCGGCCTCACCGGAATGCACGTACGCGCTCACCACCGTGACGATCCGGTCGCCGACCTCGTAGTCGGCCTCGAGCCAGCGCCCCGCGGTGTCGAAGTCGGTGGCGCCGAGCTCGACGCGGTGGATGTGCGCCGCGTTGCGGCTCGCGATCGCGACGCCGGCCCGGCCCTTGGCGGTCGCGGGGTCGTGCAGCACGTCCCACTCGTCGCCGAGAAGCGCGGTGAGATCGTCGGTCGACGCACGGACCTCTTGCAGGGCGAGGATGTCGATGTCGCGCGTCGCGAGCCAGTCGCCCATGCCGCGCCGGAAGGCCGCGCGGACCCCGTTCACATTGGCGGTGGCGATGCGGAGGGGCTTGGCTGGCATGGATTCGATCCTAGGGGAGCCCGCCGACATGCTCGCGTCAGTCGCGGCCGGGCTTGCGCCCGTTCGCGGCCGACCGCGAGGTCGGACGCGATGCACCGGGCCGCTTCGTCTGCTCGGCCTCGAGCCGTTCGAGCTCGGCCTCGGCCTGCGTCAGGCGGCGCTTGGCGAGCGGACGCATCACCCAGTTCGCGGCGTCGAGCTCCTCGCGAGACATCCGCACCCGGACCTTCGCCGCGACCAGCAGCGCCTCCTGCTCGCGCCGGCGGCGCTCGGCCTCGCGCTGCTCGGGCGTGAGCTTCCGCAGCGATTCGTTGGCGTCCGCCGCCTCGACCGCGATCCAGGCGGCGGCGACGAGGATCACGATGCTCGTCAACCGGAACCACAGGAGCAGACCGATGAAGACGGCGAACGTCGCGAGCAAGGGGTTCTTGCCGGCGCCCGAGAGCAGCAGGCCACCGAAGATCTGCAGCACCGACAGGCCCAACGATCCGAGGAGCGAGCCGACCCACATGCGTCGCCACGCCAGCGCCGCGTTCGAGAGAAAACGGAACATGACGGCGAGCGCGAGGGTGTCGATGACGAACACCACGAGAAGCGCGCCGAACTGGACCGCCGCGCTCGTCCAGGCCGAGTCGATGCTCCAGCCGAGCACGCCGACCAGCCAGTCGAGGAACGACGTGGTCGCGATCGAGAGCACGGCGGCGAGGAGGAGCACCGCGCCGAACGCGAAGCCCGCGAGGAAGTCGCGGGTCTTCAGCAGCACGTAGTTGCGCATGTCCTTGGGCAGGCCGAACATCGACCGCACGGCCATGCGTGCATAGGTGATCCAGCTGATCGCGGTCCAGATCAGGCCGCCGAGGGCGACCGCGCCGGTCAGCCCGAACAGGCTCGTCGAGGCGGTCGCGACCCCCTGCAGCTCCTGCTCGCTGATCACGCCGTCCGAACCGATGAGTCCGGGCGCGTACGTGTTCACGAGCGCGACGAACGCCTTCATCGCGTCTTCGTTGCCGGTCAGCCAGATGCCCGCGACCGCGAAGATCACGTAGACGGCCGCGAACACCGCGAACAGCGCCTGATAGCTCATGCCGGCCGAGAGGATGAAGCCGTTCTGCGCGAGGAATCGCCGCCAGACGCGCACGGGGAAGAACGCGAGCGTGCGCTCGGTGAGGGTGGTCACGCGCTGGATCTGCGGGTCGAACCGCTCGCGGAGGTCGTCGATCCGCTCCTTGGCGTCGCGGCCCGCGTCGCCGAGCTGATCGCGGACCCGGTCGACCGGCGTGGCGCGCTGGCCGTCGCCGGGATCGCCCGACTGCTCGCCTCGGCCGTTGCCAGGTGCACGATCGCCCACACCGTCACCCTATCGACGGAGGCCGGCCGAGTCGGAGGCTCGATCGAGGATCTGAGGCGGGCTCAGAAACGTGTACCCCCACTTCGGGGGACGTGTCGCCAAGAATCCCAGGTCATGCGCGACTTGCCGTGAGCGCGTGCCCCCCGTACTGGTGGCAGTGAGGATCTGTCGGGTTTCCGTGACACGGAGTTGACTCGTGCGTGCTGTGCACCCGCAATGCCCCTGAGAGTGCCGGTGTGTCCATCCCGATCGCAGAAAGTTCGACGATGTTCCTCCGTACACGGACCAATTCCGACTCAGATCCGACCACCCCGACCCGGCGCCGTCGCCGAACCGGCCTCGCCACCGCGCTGGTGGCGGCGACCGCCGGCTCGCTGCTCGTGCTGGGCCTGCCGATGCAGGCGACGGCCGAGGAGGTGCCCCTCGATCCGGCCGCCGCCGCACAGGCGCAGGCCACCGAGGCCGGCCCGGCGCCCGACACCCCGACCGAGCCTGAGGCGGGTGTCGTGACGGCGGCCGACGAGCCGGGTGCGGCCGCGGAACCACCGGCCGAGCCCGCACCTGAGACGCCGCAGACCGAGACCCCGCCGGCCGAGGTGCCGGCCGAGACTCCTCCCGCTGAGGTCCCGCCCGCTGAGGCCCCGCCCGCTGAGGCCCCGCCCGCTGAGGCGCCGCCCGCGGGCGAGGCCGACCCGGCTGAGCCCGCCGACGTTCCGGCCGGCACGGCACCGTCGGGAGACGCGGCGCGATCCGGCGGGTCGCACGATGATGACGAGGCCGAGGCATCGCACGACGGCCTGACGGTCTCCAAGGAGGTCACCGACCTGGTCCCGCTCGGCGATGCCGGCTGGCGGGTCGAGTACGCGGTCACGGTCGAGAACGACGGCCGGTACGCCACCAAGTACAGCCTCACCGATTCGCTCGACCGGTTCGGCGACGGCATCAGGTTCGAGGCGGCGGAGTGGACCGGCCCCAACAACACGGACGGCGAGTGGACGGACCTCCCCGACGACCTCGAGGCCCAGCTCGCCGACCGCGTGCAGATCCCGGCGCGATCGACCCACGAGTACACGGTCCGAGTGTTCGCCACCGTGACCCAGGCGTCGTTCGACGACGGCACGTACAAGTGCCAGAAGCACGAGAAGTGGTCGGGCGGATTCCGCAACAGCGTGGTCCTCGAGTTCGCGGGCGGCTGGCGTACGGCCAGCGACTGCGTCACGCCGGACGTCGCCGAGCTGACCCTGGTGAAGCACGTCGACAACACACCGATCGAAGGGCTTGCCGTCGATCCCGCCGAGGCCGCCGACTGGCTGCTCCTCGCCGAGACCATCGGCCTGAACCCGCAGCGGGTCGAGGCGACCGGCAACGAAGACGGCGTGAGCATCATCGTCTCGGCCGGCCTCTGGAACCTCAGCGAGATCCGCTCGCCGGTCTCGACCAACCCGCTCGTGCCCGACTGGTACGAGGCCTCCGATTGGACCTGTGGCTACACCCCCGTCACTGACGGAGCCGTGAGGCTCAAGTCCGGCCGCAGCGTCACGTGCGAGATCACGAACACCGCGAAGCCGAACGTCGAGCTCGAGGTCGTGAAGACCCACCAGCTGCCGCCAGGGAGCGGTGACGCGGTCGAGGCCGGCGACGAGTTCTCGTGGCAGGTCACGATCACCAACGTCGGCATGCCCGTGACGGGCCTGTCACTCGGCGACCTCATCGACGACCAGCTCGAGCAGACCGGACCGGCGACCTTCGAGCCGGCCGCAGGCTGGACGCAGGTCTCCGAGGTGACGGACCCCGAGTTCTACGCCACGTTCGACGGGGCGTTCGACACCGGTGACGTCGTGACCGTCTTCATCCCGGTGCGGATGCTCGAGTCGGATCCGGTGCAGACGCCGCCCGCGGTCGGGTCCGACGACCCGGCGCCCGTGCTGCCGCCGCTCGACGAGTCCCCGCTTCCGAACGAAGCATGCGTGGGCGTGCCCGGGTGGGTCTCGGCGCCCTGGTGCGACGATGACGAGATCCCGGTCAAGCGCATCGACGCCGGTGCGTACGTGCGCTGCGTGAACGACGTGCCGTGGCTGTACTTCGACATCCAGGCGACGCCGTCGGTGCCCGCCGGCCCTGTGACCGTGACCTGGACCTCGGGTGACGGCACACTCACCACGGAGCCGATCCAGCTCGACGCGCTCACCGGGCGACTCCTCTGGCCAGGCGCAGCGGTCGACGAGAACGGCATCCCGTACCAGTGGCCCGGTTGGCGGCCGCTCACCGAGCAGGACCTGACGAATCCGCCGGTGCCCGGAGAGCGGTTCCTCGACCTCATCCTCGACGAGACCGTGCCGACCTATCCCTGGCGCGACATGGAGAATCCGGCGAGCATCACGTTCTCGGTGAACCCGTCGCAGACCGTGCTCGCGCTGTACCCCATGGCTATGCCGAGCTGTGAGATCGAGCGTCCCGCCGAGCTCGTCATCGACAAGACGTCGAGCGTGACGAACGCGGCTCCCGGGACGAACTTCTCGTACATGCTGCAGGTGTCGTCCGTGGGCACCGGAGCGGCCGAGCCGGTCGAGCTGGTCGACGAGATCCCGTCGGACCTGCGCGTCGACTCGATCGCGACCGCTCCCGAGCCGGCGTTCCCGCGCTGGGAGAACTGCACGGTGACCGGCCAGAACAGCGCCGGCTATGGCGGCACGCTGCGCTGCGATCTGCTCGGGGTGCTCGGGCCGAACCTGCCGACCGCCCCGCCGGTCACGCTCTCGGTGCATCTCAACGAGGGTGCGACCGCGACGAGCGTCGTGAACACGGGCGAGGTGTGCTGGGGTGAGTCGACGGGCGATGACGTGCCCGACGTGACCCAGTGCGCCGAGGACTCCGTGACGGTCACGATCCCGCAGAAGCCGGTCACCCCGGTGACCCCGGCATCAGCCGGTGGCCGTGGGCTCGCGAAGAGCGGCTTCGACGGTGCTCCGCTGCTGTGGGCCGGAGGCGCGCTGCTCCTCGTCGGCGGTCTCGCCTCCGCGCTCGCGATCCGGCGACGCCGCGGGGGAGCGTCTGAGTGAGTAGTACCACCCAGTGAGGCCTGGGGACGGCGGCGATCGGCCGCCGTCCCCTCGGCTGTCTCCACGCGGATCGGGTCGCAACCGAAGAAATGGCCCCCGTTTTGGGGTCGTGTCCCCCTTACGGAGGACTGACTCCACCTGCTTGACTGCCAGGGATTCGTGGATACCCGTCCGGCGTTACCCCAATGTGCCGGAACCGCGAAGCCTGCCCAGCCCTACCCCGAGCACCACTTACCCGAAAGATTCCGAGACGTTGCCGAACCCGAAACGGCGGCGCGATCGTTCGCGCGCGCTCACCTCTGCCCTCTCGACCCCTCCCGGCCGCCGCGGCCTGCTCCGCATCGGCCGGCTCGGCTCCGCGCTTGCGGCGCTGACGATCGGCGCACTGCTGACCGTCGGTGTGCCGTCGGTCGCCGTCGCCGCGCCCGTTGCCCCGAGCACGCCGCCGTCGACCTCGTCGCCCGAGGCGACGACGACTCCGGAGGTGCCCGAGAGCGAGGCACCCGCCACTGAGACGCCCGCGACCGAGACGCCGGCTCCCGAGGCCGAGGTTCCCGCAACGGATGCTCCGGCGCCCGAGGCGCCCGCGACCGAGGAGCCGGTGACGGATGTCCCGGCGAACCCCGACTCGACGGGTCCGCCCGCCGCGCTGATGACGCCCTTCAGCGTCAACGGAGACGGGCAGACGGTCGCGAAGACGCCGACCAACTCGACCACGATCATCAAGGTCTCCAAGCGCGACGTGCGTACCGCTTCGGGTGCGAACGACGTCGCGTACACCTACGCCGAGGGCGCGCGGTTCCAGCTGCTGCGCAACAGCGGGAGTGGGACCAGCGGCAGCCCCGGCGCCGTGATCAACGAGCCCTGGGCGCAGTGCACCATCGTCGCGGGTGACGACGGCATCTGTTACTTCTCGGTCCCGAACACGAACTCGAACGGCGCGAACCGCAACGAGCGCTTCTGGGTGCAGGAGATCGCTCCCGTCGCCGGATCGATCGCGGCCCAGAACTACGACATCGTGTCGACCTTCCGCACCGGCGGCGCCGGCAATGCGGGCACCGAGCGCGCCTACGCGTATCTCACCCCGCAGCTGCAGGGCGGGAACACGATCAACATGCCGACCCAACAGGCCGCCGAAGGCAGCGCGTACACCTCGAGCGGCATGATCGCGAACAAGCTCAAGAACCCCGAGCTGCCCCAGCAGTGCACCGCCGGTGTGCGCGTCGCGCTGCTCTTCGACCTCTCGGGTTCGGTCAAGAACGCCGGTGCCGCCGAGACGCTCGGCGATGCGGGCAAGGGATTCGTCGATGCCCTCGCGGGCACGAGCTCGTCGGTCGCGCTCTTCTCGTTCGGCAATACCTCGCCGCGAGACACGACCTCGAACTACCCGAGCGCGCTCGCGGTGGACTCGGGTTCGAACTCGACCACGCTGAAGAACCGCATCGATGGCTACATCGACTCGTTCTACGACTGGAACTACGACTCGAACGGCACGAACTGGGACCGTGGCCTCTGGGAGGTCTCCAAGAACGCCAGCCAGTACGATCTCGTGGTCGTGCTGACCGACGGCAACCCGACCTTCTCGGGGACCGGGCCGACCGGTCCCGGAAGCAGCACGTACTTCCGTGAGCTCGAGCAGGCCGTCTTCTCGGCCAACGCCATCAAGAACCAGGGCAAGCGCGTCATCACGGTCGGCATCGGCTCGGGCCTCGCGCCCTCGAACCTGAGCGCGATCTCCGGACCCGACGGCTATGTGCCCGGGGACACCCTGAATGACGCCGACTACTTCAACACCGACTGGGAGGAGCTCGAGCCCCTGCTCGCCGACTTCGCCAAGTCCGTCACCTGCAACGTGCCCGTGACGGTCAAGAAGGTCGAGAAGGCGCTGAACGGCAACACGTCGGCCGGGGCGAACTGGACCTTCACCCCCGCGACCCCGAGCGCCGGCACGCTGACCCCTGGTGCACAGGCGACCAACGCGCAGGGTGTCGCGAACTGGAACCTGCAGTTCTCCGACCGCGCGCACAGCACGAACCTGAGCTTCACCGAGACGGCGAAGCCGGGCTGGTCGCTCGAGAGCGTCGTCTGCACGAGCAACGGCGCGAACATGCCGGCCTCGATCGACGGCACGACGTTCACGGTCCCGGGCGTCGAGCCCGGCGACAAGCTCGAGTGCACCGTCACCAACGTGCAGGCGCCCTCGACGGTCGAGCTGAACAAGCAGTGGGTCGTGAACGGCGTCGCCTCGCCGCTGAACCAGTTCCCATCCGGCTTCCAGGCCGACCCGACGGTGACGCCCACGGGCTCGTCGGCGATCGCATGGGACACGGTCGTCGGCGGCTACGCCCAGGGCCAGAAGGTCACCCTTGGTGAGAAGAACGTCGTCGTCCCGAACCTGTGCACGCTCACGGGCTCGACCTTCTCGAAGGTCGCCGGTGGCGACATCACCGCGGCCGGCGTCGTGAACGCGCTCGCCGGAGGTGCGAACGAGTACACCGTCACGAACACCGTGACCTGCGACGCGAACCTGAAGCTCGTGAAGAAGGTCGAGAACACGCACGGCGGCACCGCCGTGGCATCCGACTGGAACGGCAACCTGCGCGCGAACGCGACCGCCTTCAACTCGGGTGAGACCAAGCGCGTCGCGCCTGGCTCGTATGTGCTCAGCGAGACCCAGCGCGAGGGCTACGAGCTCGTCGGCGTCGAGTGCACCGGTGCGACCTACAACGGCGACACCGCCACGGTGACGCTCACCGGTCAGCAGTCGGCGACCTGTACGTTCACGAACCGCGACCTCGCCCCGACCCTGACGCTCGTCAAGACGGTCGTCGGATCGGACGTGCCCGCCACCAACTGGACGCTCACCGCGAACGGCAGCACGGGCTCGGTCGTCACCGGCCCGGGTGTCGCCGGCCCCGTGAACGTCCTCGCCGGCGAGACGTTCGACCTCTCCGAGGTCGCAGCCCAGTACGGCGACGAGTTCACCAACGGCTCGTGGACCTGTGACAGCAGCATCCTCGTGCAGGGCTCGAACGGCACGGCCACCACGCTCACGCCGATCAAGCTCGGCCAGCACGTGACGTGCTCGATCACCAACACGGCCAAGCCGGCCCAGGTGACCCACACGAAGACGGTCACGAGTGCCGAGGCGCAGGCCGACGGCACCTGGAACGTCGCGTACGAGGTGAAGGTGACCAACGCCAGCGGCGCGATCGCGGGCAGCTACTCGCTGACCGACGCGTTCCGCTTCGGCCCCGACGTCGTGATCACGGCCGGCAGTGCCGCCGCGACGAACGACGCCGGGATCGACACGACGGCGTGGAACGGCGTCGACGCGACGACCCTCGCGGCCGCGGGCACCGCGATCGCGGCGAGCACCACGCACACGTTCACCATCACGGTGAACACGTCGCTCAAGCCGGGCGCCGGTGAGGCGAGCCTCGAGTGCGGCGAGCCCGGCTCGTCGACCGCGTTCTCGAACGTCGCGACCCTCAACGGCACCACCGACCGCACCGCGTGCGCCGATCCGGCCCTGCCGACCGTCACCAAGACGGCCGTCGGTGCGACCCCGGTCGACGGCCAGCCCGGGCAGTGGGACGCCGCCTACACGATCACGGTCGCGAACGCGTCGTCGAAGCAGGTCTACTTCGACCTGACCGACACGCCGGCCGTGCCCGCGGGCGTCACCGTCGTCGGCACGCCGTCGATCACGCCGGTCGCACCCGCTCCCGCGGAGCTCACCGGCGTCGCCCTCCCGGCGAACACCACGTTCAGCTACGACGTGGTGGTTCGGGTGCAGGTGACCGCCGGCGCCGACGCCGAGGCGCTCGAGTGCACGACCGACGAGGGCGGCATCCGCAACGTCGGCCGGATCGTCTCGAGCGGCCAGGAGCGCACGGACGACGCGTGCGTGACGATCGAACTGCCGGTCGTGACGCACGAGAAGACCGTGTCGAGCGCGAGCCAGCAGGCCGACGGCCGGTGGACGATCGTCTACGGCATCGACGTCGTCAACGAGGGCGAGGTGCCCGGCGTGTACACGCTGCGGGATGCCACCGCCTTCGGCGCGGGCATCGGCTACGACGCCGCCGACGCGACCGTGACCGGTCCCGGAGCGCGTGCGGAGTGGAACGGCGCCGGCGACACGCTCGTCGCGGCCGACCAGCCCATCGGCGCCGACGCCACCGTCTCGTACGAGGTGACCGTCCGGAACGTCACGGTCGCCGAAGGGGTCGTGGGCAGCACGCCCGCGGGCGCCTGCCCGGCCGACGGTTCGACCGCCGACGGCGCGTTCAACAACGTGGCGACGCTGATCAGCGGTGGCACCGAGACCGACGACGCCGCGTGCGCCGCACCGACGCGCCCGGCGATCGCGAAGGACTTCGTCACCGCGACGCAGGACTCGAGCGACGGCACCTGGGACGTCACGTACACGATCACGGTCGACAACACCGCGGCGGGCGCTCGCGACGCGTACTACGCGCTCGCCGACACGACGGCCTTCGCGGCCGACGCCGAGGTGCTCGGCTGGACGGTGAGCCTCGACGACACGACCGTCGTCAGCGGGCCGTTCGGTGACGGCGTGATCGTGCCGGGCGACGCGCAGCGCGCGATCGCCGGCGGTGCGGAAGACGTCTACACCGTCGTGTTCGAGGTGCGGGTCCCGGCCGGCGTCGCGAACGCGGCGTGCACGGGCGAGCCCGGCAACGGCTTCTTCAACACCGCCGTGCTCACCGCCGGCAGCGATCGCGTGAGCGACGACGCGTGCGGTCCGATCACGGACGGCGGCGTGCCGAGCGTGGCGAAGAGCGTGACCTCGACGACGCAGCAGGCCGACGGCAGCTGGGAGATCGAGTACCTGGTCGTGGTGACCGGCAACGCCGACTTCACGACGACCTACTCGCTCACCGACACGCTCGACTTCGGCGGCCCGATCACCGTGGTGTCGGCCGACTGGAGCGGCGAGACGACCGGCGAGTTCGACCTCGAGTCGGGCACTGCCGAGCTCGCGAACGACCGCACGATCGGGGCGACGAAGACGCACGAGTACGTCGTGACGGTCGTGGCCACGGTCGCCGAGGGCGCCTTCCAGGATGACCCGAGCGACCTCGTGTGCGCCACCGGTCAGCCGGTCGGCGAGGGCACCGGGTTCCTGAACCGGGTGGTGCTGAGCTCCGGCAAGGCCGCCGACCAGACGGCCGAGGCCTGCTCGCAGCCGGCGACGCCCGAGATCGCGAAGACGGTGCTCACCGGCCCGATGCAGGACGGTGACGACTGGACGATCAGCTATCGGGTGACCGTCACGAACACGAGCCCCGGCCAGGCGCTCGTCTACGACCTCGACGACACGCTCGACTACGGCGACGGCGTGACGATCGAGCAGGCGACCGCGACCCGCGGCGGCTCGACGATCGACGGCTGGAACGGCCAGGGCGCCACGAGGCTCGCCGAGGACCGCACGCTCGCGGGCGGCGCCACCGACGAGTACGTCGTCACGGTGCGCTTCAGCGTCGCCGACACCGACGACGTGTCCGGATTCGCGTGCACGGGTGAGCCGGGCAGCGGCCTCTTCAACGGGGCATCCGTCTCGTCGGGCGCCGACGAGTACCCGGCCGAGGCGTGCGCCGAGGTTCCGGTGAGCGTCACGGTCGACAAGGTCTGGGTGCTGAACGGCACCGAGTACCCGGTGCTCGAGGCCCCCGCGTTCCTGCGGGACGCCGCGACCCTCACGATCGACGGCGAGGTCAAGGTGTGGGGCGCGACGTACGCGCCGTACGCGGCCGGCGACGAGCTCGTGCTCGGCGAGGACGTGGTCGAACAGCTGCCCTCGGGCTGCGTGTTCGGCTCGCCGACCGGTCTCGGCAGCGTCGCACTCGATTCGTCGGTCAACGAGTTCACCATCGTGAACCCGGTCGAGTGCGAGGCGAACCTGTCGATCGACAAGCGCACCGTCTCGGTCGGCCAGCTCGCCGACGGCACCTGGGACCTCGTCTACGAGGTCTCGGTGGCCAACGACAGCCCCGTCATCGAGATCGAGTACGACCTCGAGGACACGCTCGAGTACTTCGGCGAGGGCATCGACGTCAACGAGGCCTCCTGGTCCGGCGAAGGCCGTTCGGGCGGGTTCTCGGGCGACACCGCGACGCTCGCGACCGACGAGGTCATCGACGGCGGATCCGCACCCCACGTCTACACGGTGACGGTCAACGCGACCGTGACCGGGTCGGCCTGGAGCGGCGACACCACGCTGTGCGAGACCGGTGGCGAGGGCTACCAGTCGGGTGGCTTCCGCAACGTCGCCACCGCGACGGTGGACGGCGAGGAGCCGATCTCCGACACCGCGTGCGCGACGCCCGGCATGCCCGACATCGCGAAGACGGTCGTCGGCTCGCCCGAGCTGCAGGCCGACGGGACCTGGAAGGTCGAGTACCGCCTGACGGTCGAGAACGGGTCGGCACACGATCTGTACTACGACCTGGCCGACACGCTCGAGTACCCGGCGGGTGTCGAGGTGGTCAGCTCGAGCGCGACGACGGATGCCCCGGACGTCGACCCGTCCTCGTGGACCGGCCGAGGTTCGGACACCGTCCTCGCGGACGACGTCCTGATCCCGATCGAGACCACGCACACCTACACGGTGACGGTCATCGCCTCGGTCACCCAGGAGGTCGCCACCGGCGACCTGCTCTGCGACCCCGAGGGCGGCCCCGGCGGGTTCCTGAACGGTGGCGTGCTGACCAGCGGCACGGTGGACACCGAGGTCGAGGCCTGCGCCGAGATCCCGATGGGCCGGCTGACCCTGGTCAAGCACGTCGACAACACGCCGTTCGACGGACTCGACCTCGACGGGAAGACGGTCGGCACCGCCCCCGACTGGACGCTGTCCGCCACGGGCACGGCCGACGAGTTCGTCACGCCGGGCTCCGAGGACGGCGCGACCGCTCTCGTCCCGGTCGGCGAGTACACGCTGGCCGAGGCGCTCACCGAACCGGCCGACAACCCGCTGCTGACGTTCTACGCCGCGGGGGAGTGGACCTGCGACGCAGGCACCGACCCGGTCACGGCCGCGACGGTCGTCGCGGGCGGCGAGATCACCTGCCGGATCACGAACACCGCCCAGCCGGTCGATCTCGCGATCGAGAAGGTCGACGGCGGCGAGTTCGACGGCCAGCCGGCCGTGCCGACCGACGAGAACGCCGAGTACGACTACACCTTCACGGTGCGGAACAACTCGGTCGAGGGCACGCCCGCGGCGACCGGCGTGGTCGTCACGGATGAGCTGCCCGGCACGATCGCGGTCGTGACGCTGCCCGAGGTCGAGGGCTGGACGGTCTCGCTCGAGGGTGAGAGCGACGCCGGCTTCGGCGGCACGCTCACCTTCACGAAGTCCGGTTCGTTCGCCGTGGGCGAGGAAGCCGTGTTCACCCTCCGGGTGAAGACCGCGGCCGACCTGCCCCGTGCGGGCGGCGACCCGACGGCGATGATCCTCGACATCGAGAACACGGCCACGGTCACGAGCGACGGCGTGGAGTCGACGCCCGAGGACAACACCTCGACCGAGGTGACGCCCGTGAAGTCGGTCCAGATCGCCCTCCAGCCGATGTGTCGCGCGAACGCGCCGTACATCGACTGGAACGTCACGCCCCACAACATCGAGGGCGTCGAGACCCCGGCGATCGTGCTGATCTGGTGGACGAAGGCCGCGTACGAGCAGCGCGACCCGTCGATCCCCGCGAGCGACCGTGCGGCGATCCTCGCCGACGGTGCGGCGCGCGTGGACTCGATCGTGCCGCCCGGCACCGCGGTGAACGGTGAGGCCATCACCGGCTCGTCGCTCTGGCCGGGTGCGGTCCTGGACGACGCCGGCAACGGCATCGCCTGGCCCGGGTGGCTCCAGCTGCCCACGGGCCAGTGGATCCTGACCCCGCAGGCGCCGTTCTACGACCTGCGCGGCGACGCGATCGTCGAGGTTCGCATGAACCCGAGCACCGACTCGATCGAGGCATACCCCCCGGCCACGATCGGCTGCAATCCCGCTCCGTCCGGCAAGCTCCCGTCGACGGGCTTCGACGGCGGCTGGATTGCGATCATGGGCGGCGGACTCGTGTTCGCCGGCGTGATGTTCCTGCTGGCGCTGCACCTGCGACGCCGCCGGAACGCGGCGGAGGGCTGATCCCCCCTGAGGTTCTTCGCCCGACAGGCCCCGACGTTTCCCGAAGCGCCGGGGCCTGTCCCTTGCCCGCACGCCCGCCCGAGGCATCCATTCACCCGCTCGAACGGTCGCGGATGGTGGGTGTTCGCGGCGAGCACCCGCCACCAGCGACCGGTCGGCGCCCGCGTACAGGTTCGCGCGGCGTGCGGCGTGCGGCGTGTGGCGCGCGGCGTGCGGCGTGCGGCGTGCGGCGCGCGGCGGCGGGCGGCGTGCGGCGGTGCAACCCGAACCGGCCGCCCGCTCAGAGGAGCGGACGGCCGGTTCGAGGAGTGCCAGAGTGGTTACGGCCGACCGCGCATGACGGCCTGCTTGACCTCGGCGATCGCCTTCGTGACCTCGATGCCGCGCGGGCACGCCTCGGTGCAGTTGAAGGTCGTGCGGCAGCGCCACACGCCCTCCTTGTCGTTCAGGATGTCGAGACGGACCTTCGCCTCATCGTCGCGCGAGTCGAAGATGAACCGGTGCGCGTTCACGATTGCGGCGGGGCCGAAGTATTGGCCGTCGGTCCAGAAGACCGGGCAGCTCGACGTGCACGCCGCGCACAGGATGCACTTGGTCGTGTCGTCGAAGATCGCACGCTCGGCGACCGACTGCACGCGCTCCTTGCCGGGCTCGGCCTCGGTCTTCGCCTGCAGGAAGGGCTGCACCTCGCGGTAGCTCGCGAAGAACGGCTCCATGTCGACGACCAGATCCTTCTCGAGCGGCAGGCCCTTGATCGCCTCGACGTAGATCGGCTTCGAGATGTCGAGGTCCTTGATCAGGGTCTTGCACGCGAGCCGGTTGCGGCCGTTGATGCGCATCGCGTCGGAGCCGCAGATGCCGTGCGCGCACGACCGGCGGAACGTCAGCGAGCCGTCCTGTTCCCACTTGATCTTGTGCAGGGCGTCGAGCACGCGATCGGTCGGGTACATCTCGACGTCGAAGTCCTGCCAGCGCGGCTCGGTGTCCACGTCGGGGTCGAACCGGCGGATCAGGAACGTGACCGTGAAGGACTGGATGGGGGCCTCGGCCGGGGCCTCGGGGGCCTGCGGCTGCTCCAGCGTGGCGGTGCTCACGTCAGTACTTCCTCTCCATGGGCTGGTAGCGCGTCACGGTGACCGGCTTCCAGTCGAGCTGGATGTGGTCGGATGCCTCGGACGAATGCGGGTCGCCCGTGAGGTAGGCCATCGTGTGCTGCATGTACTTCTCGTCGTCGCGCTTCGGGAAGTCGTCGCGCATGTGGCCGCCGCGGCTCTCCTCGCGGTTGCGCGCGGAGTAGACGACGACCTCGGCGAGGTCGAGCAGGAACCCGAGCTCGACGGCCTCGAGCAGGTCGGTGTTGAACCGCTTGCCCTTGTCTTGCACTGAGATCTGCTTGTAGCGCTCGCGGAGTCCGGCGATCACCTTCGTGACGTGGGCCAGCGACTCGTCGGTGCGGAACACCTGCGCGCCCTTGTCCATCTCGTCCTGGAGCTCCTTGCGGATCGCGGCGATCCGCTCGGTGCCGGTGGCCTCCCGCAGCTGCGACAGCATGGTGCGGATGTCGGCGGCCGGGTCATCCGGAAGCGGCGTGAACTCCGCCGTCTTGACGTACTCGACCGCATTGCGGCCTGCGCGCTTGCCGAAGACGTTGATGTCGAGCAGCGAGTTCGTGCCGAGACGGTTCGAGCCGTGCACCGACACGCACGCGCACTCGCCGGCCGCGTACAGACCCGGCACGACCGTGGTGTTGTCGGAGAGCACCTCGGCGTTCACGTTCGTCGGGATGCCGCCCATGGCGTAGTGCGCGGTCGGCATGACCGGAACGGGCTCGTAGACCGGGTCGACGCCGAGGTATGTGCGCGCGAACTCGGTGATGTCGGGGAGCTTGGTCTCGAGGACCTCGGCGCCGAGGTGCGTGCAGTCGAGCAGCACGTAGTCCTTGTGCGGGCCCGCACCGCGCCCCTCCGCCACCTCTTGCACCATGCAGCGCGCGACGATGTCACGCGGCGCGAGGTCTTTGATGGTCGGCGCGTAGCGCTCCATGAACCGCTCGCCCGACGCGTTGCGGAGGATCGCGCCCTCACCGCGCGCGCCCTCGGTGAGGAGGATGCCGAGCCCCGCGAGCCCGGTCGGGTGGAACTGGAAGAACTCCATGTCCTCGAGCGGCAGGCCCTTGCGCCAGATGATGCCGACGCCGTCGCCCGTGAGCGTGTGCGCGTTCGACGTCGTCTTGTAGATCTTGCCGAAACCGCCCGTCGCGAAGATCACGGCCTTCGCCTGGAAGACGTGCAGCTCGCCGGTCGCGAGCTCGTAGGCCACGACGCCCGACGGCTTCTTGGTGACGGTGCCGTCCTCGCCGACCACGTCGGACATGACGAGGTCGAGCGCGTAGTACTCGTTGTAGAACTCGATGCCGAGCTTGACGCAGTTCTGGAACAGGGTCTGCAGGATCATGTGGCCCGTGCGGTCGGCCGCGTAGCACGCGCGACGGACCGGCGCCTTGCCGTGGTCGCGCGTGTGGCCGCCGAAGCGGCGCTGGTCGATCTTGCCCTCGGGCGTGCGGTTGAACGGCAGACCCATGTTCTCGAGGTCGATGACCGCGTCGATGGCCTCTTTCGCGAGGATCTCGGCCGCGTCCTGGTCGACGAGGTAGTCGCCGCCCTTGACCGTGTCGAACGTGTGCCACTCCCAGCTGTCCTCCTCGACGTTCGCGAGGGCGGCGGCCATGCCGCCCTGCGCGGCGCCCGTGTGCGAGCGCGTCGGGTACAGCTTGGAGATCACCGCGGTCTTCGCGCCGGGGCCGGCCTCGATCGCGGCGCGCATGCCCGCGCCGCCGGCGCCGACGATGACGATGTCGTACTGGTGATAGTGGACTCCGTCGACGACCTTCGTCTCGACGTGCTTCTCCGTGGTCACAGATCTCCTAGCGAGCGGAACAGAACGAGGGCAGCAGGTCGGCGGGGGAGCCGGCCGGGCACGGGTCGAACGTGAAGACGACGAGCGTGCCGAGCACGATGAGCACCACGGCCGAGCCGAGCAGCGCACCCTTGAGGATCTTCTGGACCGTGCCGGGGTTGGTGTAGTCGTTCACGATCGTGCGCATGCCGTTCGCGCCGTGGATGAGCGCGAGCCAGAGCATCGCGACGTCCCACCACTGCCAGAACGGGTCGGCCCACTTGCCGGCGACGAAGCCGAAGTTGATCGCGCTCACGCCCTCGCCGACCAGCAGGTTGACGAAGAGGTGGGTGAAGATCAGGGCGATCAGCACCACCCCGGAGACGCGCATGTAGATCCAGCCCCACTTCTCCAGGTTCGGCCCGCGCTTGGCTGCGGGCCGGACCGGGGTGCGAGGCGCTTCGATGACAGACACTCGTCGCTCCCTTAGTGGCTGAAGACGTTGATGAGGTGACGCGGCGTGAAGCCGATCATCGCGATGACCCAGAGGGCGATCACGATCCAGAACAGCAGCTTCTGGTGCCGGGTCGCCCAGGCCCAGAAGTCCACGAGGATGATCCGCAGGCCGTTGAACGCGTGGAACACGATGGCGCCCACGAGCGCGACCTCGCCGAGGCCCATGATGGGCGTCTGGTAGGTGTGGATGACCGCGTTGTACGCCTCGGGGCTCACCCGCACCAGCGCGGTGTCGAGGATGTGCACGAGGAGGAAGAAGAAGATCGCGACCCCGGTGATCCGGTGCAGCACCCACGACCACATGCCCTCGCGGCCGCGGTAGAGCGTGCCGCCCGGTCGTTCGTTGACCGGCTGAGGTGTGGTCAGGGTTCCTGCCTGCGTCTCTGGCATGAACACCCCTCCATGGCTGTGTGAACCCGCGGCGAACGCACGGGCAGGCGGGCACGACGACCCGCATGCGAGTCTAGCCCGGCGGGTGGGCGCTCGCCCCTTAGGCCGCCCTAACTCTCTCGACGTCGAGATACTCGCCGCGGCGACGGGTACCACGCGCGCGGCGCGGTGCGCGGCGCGCCCCTCGCGGATACGCTGGCCTGATGCAGGATGCACCTCTCGAGCGGTTCTACAGCGTGATCCCCGCGGGGGGCGTGGGTTCGCGACTCTGGCCGCTCTCGCGTGCCGATGCGCCGAAGTTCCTGCACGACCTCACCGGCTCCGGGCAGACGCTGCTCAAGGACACGTGGGATCGCCTGGCGCCTCTTTCGGGCGAGCAGCGCGTCATGGTGGTCACCGGGCGCGCGCACCGCGCCGCGGTCGAGGCCCAACTGCCCGAACTGCGCGACCACAACATCGTGCTCGAGAGCGAGCCGCGCGACTCGACGGCGGCCATCGGGCTCGCAGCGGCGATCCTCGAACGTCGCGAGCCCGGCGTCATCATCGGATCGTTCGCGGCCGACCACGTCATCTCGGGCGACGCGCTCTTCCGCCAGGCGGTCACCGACGCCGTCGCGGCCGCCGCCGACGGGCTGATCGTGACGATCGGCATCACCCCGACCGAGCCCGCCGTGGGATTCGGGTACATCGAGTGCGGCCCCGAGCTCGACGTGCACGGTGCCGAGCACGTCGAGTCGGTGGCGAGCTTCGTCGAGAAGCCCGACCTCGACACCGCGAAGCGCTACCTCGCGAGCGGACGTCACCTCTGGAACGCCGGCATGTTCATCGCGCGAGCCGACCGGCTGCTCGAGGAGATCGCGCGCACCCGACCCGAGCTGCACGCGGGGCTCATCGAGCTCGCCGAGGCATGGGACGACCCCGCGACCCGTGGGCCCGCGGTCGACCGCGTCTGGCCGACGCTCGAGAAGATCGCGATCGACTACGCCGTCGCCGAACCGGCTGCGGCGGCCGGCCGCCTCGCGGTCGTCCGAGGGCACTTCCAGTGGGACGACGTCGGCGACTTCGCGTCCCTGGCCAAGCTGAACACGGCGGGCCGTTCGGGCGAGCTCGCGATCCTCGGCGAGAACGCGCGCGTGCTCGCCGACGCCTCGAGCGGCATCGTCGTGAGCCGCGCCAAGCGCGTCATCAGCCTGATCGGCGTGCACGACATCGTCGTCGTCGACACCCCCGATGCGCTGCTCGTGACCACGAGCGAGCATGCCCAGCGTGTGAAGGCCGTCGTCGACGCCCTTCGGCTGGGCGGGTCGAGCGACGTCCTCTAGAGAGTAAGGAGCCGGCGGATGTCTCGGACACGACACGCTTCTCGCACACGCAGCGCGGTCTTCGGGGCCGTGGCCGCTGCATCCGTCCTTCTGGCCGGGTGCGCGAGCGCACCCGAGTCCGGCGGCGAGGCCACCGGCAGCGAGGTCTGCGCCCGCATGGTGACGAACTCCGGCGGGCTCGAGGACCGCTCGTTCAACCAGTCCAGCTGGGAGGGGTTGCAGCTCGCCGAGGAGGAGCTCGGCGTCGAGTCCGAGGCGTTGGTGTCGACGGGGGAGACCGACCTCGCGCCCAACGTGCAGCAGGCCGTCGACTCGGGCTGCCGGCTCATCGTCACGGTCGGCTGGGAGCTCGCCGAGGCGACGAGCGAGCAGGCCGAGGCCAATCCCGACGTCGCGTTCGCGATCGTCGACGAGACGGTCGAGGGCGAGAACATCAAGCCGGTCGTCTTCGACACGGCGCAGGCCGCCTTCCTCGCGGGCTATCTCGCGGCGGGCGTGAGCACGACCGGGGTCGTCGCCACGTTCGGGGGCGGCAACCAGCCGCCGGTCACGCTGTTCATGGACGGGTTCGTCGATGGCGTCGCGGCGTACAACGCGGCGCACGGCAGCGCGGTCCGGGCACTCGGCTGGGACAAGGCGGCGCAGGACGGCTCGTTCACCGGCGACTTCGAGGACATCAACAAGGGCAAGGTCCTCGCCGAGGGGTTCATCGATCAGGGCGCCGATGTCATCCTGCCGGTTGCGGGCCAGGTCGGCGAAGGCGCCGCCGCGGCGGCGGTCGAGCGCGAGGGCGTGTCGGTGATCTGGGTCGACAGTGACGGCTACGAGACGCTTCCCGCCGAGTATCGGCCCGTGCTGCTCACGAGCGTGCTGAAGAACACCCAGCAGGCCATGGTCGAGATCGTGGGCGACGTGGTCGACGACGCCTTCACGAACGAGCCCTACATCGGCACGCTCGAGAACGGCGGCGTCGAGATCGCGCCGTACCACGATCGCGCGGAGCTCGTCGCGCCCGAGCTCGACGCCGAGATCGAGGCCCTTCGTCAGCAGATCATCGCGGGTGAGCTCGTCGTGGAGTCGCCGAGCGCGCCCTGACCTTCTGCTCATATGAGCAGAATGTCGCTTCTTGATAACCATTGGATGTCGCGCGCTTCCGGGGCCCCGGAGCCGCGCGTCACATTGGGTAACGTGAGTGCACCACCCCCGAAGACGGTCGGGGTGCAGTCTTTGGAGGACACAGTGAGGATCACGACGAAGAAGGCCGTGCTCGGCGGGTTCGCCCTGCTCGGCACCGCGGCGCTGCTGGCCGGGTGTGCATCTGCGCCCGAGGACTCGGGCGACGGCGGCAGCACCGAGGCGGCGTCCGACTTCCTGCCCTGCATGGTCTCCGACGCTGGCGGGTTCGACGACAAGTCCTTCAACCAGCTCGGCGCCGAGGGCCTCGACGCGGCCGCGGACGAGCTCGGCGTCGAGCCGATCAAGGTCGAATCGGCCGCTGAGACCGACTACAGCGCGAACCTGACGAGCCTCGTCGACCAGGGCTGCAACGCCATCGTCACGGTCGGCTTCCTGCTCGCACCCGCGGCGCTCGAGTCGGCCACCGCGAACCCCGACATCGACTACGTCTCGATCGACGACCCGGTGGACCAGGACTTCGACGGCACCACCGACGCGGACAACATCAAGCCGATCATCTTCGACACCGCCCAGGCCGCGTTCCTCGCGGGCTACCTCTCGGCCGGCGTCTCGCAGACCGGTTCCGTCGGCACCTTCGGCGGCATGAACATCCCGACCGTCACCATCTTCATGGACGGGTTCGCGCAGGGCGTCGCGCACTACAACGAAGAGAACGGCACGGACGTCAAGGTCATCGGCTGGGACAGCGCGGCCGAGGACGGCTCGTTCACCGGCGGGTTCGAGGCCAACGACGGTGCGCGTCAGGTCGCGCAGGGCATCATCGACCAGAACGTCGACGTGCTGCTGCCCGTCGGCGGGCCGATCTACCAGTCGGCCGCCGTCGCCATCCGCGACTCGGGCCGTGACATCGCACTGCTCGGCGTCGACGCCGACGTGTTCGAGACCGACCCGTCGGTCGCCGACCTGCTGCTCACCTCGATCACCAAGGGCATCGACGTGGGTGTCCACGAGGCGATCGTCGAGGCCGGCGAGGGCAACTTCGACACCACGCCGTTCGTCGGCACGCTCGAGAACGAGGGCGTCGGCCTCGCCGACTACCACGACTGGGCCGACCGCGTCCCGGCCGAGCTCGACGCGAAGATCCAGGAGCTGCGCGACATGATCATCGCCGGCGACATCGAGGTCAAGTCGTACCTCGCCGGCTAAGGCGGAGTGCACAGCTGACAGCTGACAGGGCGGGGAGGCCGGCGAGTGCCGGCCTCCCCGCCTGGCATTTCCGGAAGGCGCGGATGCGCGACATTCGCAACATCTGCGCACCGCGACCCGAGACCGCCGACATTTGCGCACGCTCTCCTGCATTCGCAGGCCCAACACTAGGATCGGTGACATGAAACTCGAGCTCCGAGGCATCACGAAATCGTTCGGGACGCTCGTGGCCAACGATCACATCGACCTCACTGTCGAGGCCGGCGAGATCCACTGTCTGCTCGGCGAGAACGGCGCGGGCAAGTCCACGCTCATGAACGTGCTCTACGGCCTGTATCAGGCCGACTCCGGCGAGATCCTGCTGGACGACGAGGTCCAGCACTTCGCCGGCCCCGGCGACGCGATGCGTGCCGGCATCGGCATGGTGCACCAGCACTTCATGCTGATCCCGGTCTTCACGGTCGCCGAGAACGTCATGCTCGGTCACGAGGAGACCAAGTTCGGCGGACGGCTCGATCTCCAGGCCGCGCGGGCGCGCGTGCGCGAGATCTCCGACCGGTTCGGGTTCGACGTCGACCCCGACGCCCTGGTCGACGACCTGCCGGTGGGTGTGCAGCAGCGCGTCGAGATCATCAAGGCGCTGTCCCGCGACGCGAAGGTGCTCGTGTTCGACGAGCCCACCGCGGTGCTCACGCCGCAGGAGACCGACGAGCTCATGGCCATCATGCGCCAGCTGAAGGCCAGCGGCACCTCGATCGTGTTCATCACGCACAAACTGCGCGAGGTCCGCGAGGTCGCCGACCGCATCACCGTGATCCGGCTCGGCAAGGTCGTGGGCGAGGCGTCGCCGACCGCCTCGAACGCCGAGCTCGCCTCGCTCATGGTCGGCCGCGCCGTCGAGCTCACGGTGCAGAAGGACGCGCCGAAGCTCGGTGAGCCGGCGCTCGTCGTCGACGGGCTCACCGTGATCGACCCGATCGGTCAGCTCGTCGTGAACGACGTCTCGTTCGAGGTGCGTCGCGGCGAGATCCTCGCGATCGCGGGTGTGCAGGGCAACGGGCAGACCGAGCTCACCGAGGCGCTCGTGGGTCTGCAGGAGCGGGTGACCGGCTCGGTCCGGCTCGACGGTCAGCAGCTCAACGGCGGGAGCGTCCGCAAGATCCTGAACGCCGGGGTCGGCTTCGTGCCCGAAGACCGGAAGGAGGACGGCCTCGTCGCCGAGTTCACGATCTCCGAGAACCTCATGCTCGACCGTGCCGACGGCGCGCCGTTCGTGAAGGGCGGCAACGTGCAGCGCGGCGCGCTGGCCGACTTCGCGCGCGAGAAGGTGGCCGAGTACGACGTGCGCACCCCGTCCATCGAGACCAAGGTGGGCCGCCTCTCGGGCGGCAACCAGCAGAAGGTCGTGCTCGCGCGCGAGCTCAGCCGCGACCTGCGCCTCCTGGTGGCGGCGCAACCGACGCGCGGCGTCGACGTCGGCTCGATCGAGTTCATCCACAAGCGCATCGTCGAGTCCCGCGACGCCGGTGTCCCAGTCCTGGTGGTGTCGACCGAGCTCGACGAGGTCACCGCGCTCGCCGACCGGATCATGGTCATGTACCGCGGCCGGGTCGTGGGCATCGTTCCGGGCGACACGTCCCGTGACACGCTCGGCCTCATGATGGCCGGCGAGTCGCCCGATCACGAAGGAGCCGCCGCGTGAGCAGCCCCAACGATCCCGACGTCGCGCTCGAGACCGGCTCGCAGGTTCCGCCCGAGTCGCCCGCGGCGAAGCCGCAACCCGAGCCCGAGCCCGAGGGCCGCTGGCATCGCGCATTCCGCGAGATCGCGACCGGCAATGCGATCATCTCGGTGCTCGCCGTGCTGCTGGCCCTCGTCGTCGGAGCGGTCATGATCGCGTTCACCGACGAGCGGGTGCAAGAGACCTCGGTGTACTTCTTCGCCCGTCCCGGCGACACGTTCGTGGCGATCTGGGACTCGGTCGCCGGAGCGTACTCGGCGTTCTTCCAAGGCGCGGTGTACAACTTCCGACGGCCTGACTTCGCGAGTGGCATCCGCCCGTTGACCGAGACGCTGACGTTCGCGACGCCGCTGATCGCGGCGGGCCTCGGCGTCGCGCTCGCCTTCCGCGTCGGCATGTTCAACATCGGTGGCCGCGGTCAGATGCTCATGGCGGCGGCGGGAGCCGGCTGGGTCGCGTTCTCGTTCGACCTTCCCCCCGTGCTGCACATGGTGGTCGCGCTGCTGGTGGGCATGCTCGCGGGTGCGCTCTGGGCCGGCATCGCGGGTCTGCTGAAGGCGCGCACGGGCGCGCACGAGGTGATCGTCACGATCATGCTCAACTATGTGGCGCTCTACCTCGTGACCTGGATGCTCCGCACGCCGGGCCTGCTGCAGGCGCCCGGGTCCAACAACCCGAAGACCCCGCCCATGAAGGACACCGCGGTCTTCTTCGACCTGCTCGGGCCGCAGTACAACCTGCACTTCGGGTTCGTGCTCTCGATCGCCGCGGTCGTGCTGGTGTGGTGGATCCTCGACCGGTCGGCGCTGGGCTTCCAGTTCCGCGCCGTGGGCGAGAACCCGAACGCCGCACGGGTCGCGGGCATCAACGTGAAGTCGATGTACGTCTACGCGATGCTCATCTCGGGTGCGCTCGTCGGGCTCGCGGGCGTCAGCCAGGTGCTCGGCACGGTCACGACCGGGTTCTCATCGGGCATCGACGCGGGCATCGGCTTCGACGCGATCACGGTCGCGCTGCTCGGCCGGTCGACGCCGTGGGGCGTGCTCGCGGCGGGCATCCTGTTCGGGGCGTTCAAGGCCGGCGGGTTCAGCATGCAGGCCGCCGAGGGTGTGCCGATCGACATCGTGCTCGTCGTGCAGTCGCTGATCGTGCTGTTCATCGCCGCGCCGCCGCTCGTGCGCGCGATCTTCCGGCTCCCGGCCCCCGGCGCCGGTCCCAAGCGACCTCGACCGATCGTGACGAAGGAGGTGGCGGCCAGATGACCATCGCACCTCAGCACCAGGCGGTCGCACCGCAGGAGCCGACGCTCGCGAAGACCGTCGTCGTGAGCTGGAAGGCGCCGATCGCGTTCGGCATCGTCACCGTGCTCGCGGCGCTGCTGTTCCTGCTCGCGCCGCACGGCGGCGAGGCGACGTTCCGCATCTCCGCGGCCGGCGACGCCCTGCAGCTGCCGGAGGTCGTGCTGAACGCGACCGTGACGGCCTGGGTGGTCCTGGCCCTGCTCGCGGCGATCACCGTCGCCTCGGCGTTCATGGTCCGCGCACGCCGCAAGGTGCCGATCTGGCTCATGGCGGTCTTCGCGGTCGTGTTCGTGATCGGGTTCCTCACGTGGGCCGCGGCGGGCGCGTCGACGAACGTGATCCCGCTCGCGGGCCTGCTCGCGGGTGCGCTCAGCCTCTCGGTCCCGCTGATCTTCGGCTCGCTCTCCGGGGTCATCTCCGAGCGCGTCGGCGTGATCAACATCGCGATCGAGGGTCAGCTGCTCGCCGGTGCCTTCACCTCCGCGATCGTCGCGTCCGCGACGGGCAACCCCTACCTCGGCCTGCTCGCCGCGGCCGTCGCGGGCGTGCTCGTGTCGTTCGTGCTCGCCGCGTTCTCGATCAAGTACTTCGTCGACCAGGTCATCGTGGGTGTCGTGCTGAACGTGCTCGTCGTGGGCTTCACGAGCTTCCTGTTCTCGCAGGTGCTCGCGCCCAATGCCGCCGCGCTGAACTCGCCACCCCGATTCGAGCGCATCAACATCCCGCTCCTGTCGGACATCCCGATCATCGGGCCCACGTTCTTCCGGCAGACGATCATCGTGTACCTCATGTACATCGCCGTGATCGCGGTCTATATCGGACTGTTCCACACCAAGTGGGGACTCCGGCTCCGCTCGGTGGGTGAACACCCGCAGGCCGCGGACACGGTGGGCATCAACGTGCCACGCACCCGCTTCTGGAACGTCTCGCTCGCGGGCGCGATCGCGGGCCTCGGCGGAGCGTTCTTCACGCTCGGCTCGGTCGGCGCGTTCAACAAGGAGATGACCGCCGGAGCGGGCTTCATCGCCCTCGCCGCGGTGATCTTCGGTCAGTGGGACCCGATCAAGGCCACGCTCGCCGCGCTGCTGTTCGGCTTCGCGTCGAACCTGCAGAACACCCTCGGCGTCATCGGCTCGCCCGTGCCCAGCGAGTTCCTGCTCATGCTCCCGTATGTGATCACGATCTTCGCCGTCGCGGGACTCGTCGGCAAGGTGCGTGGCCCGGCCGCGGCGGGCAAGCCCTATATCAAGTCCTGAACCTGGCAAGTCCTGAGCCCGGCGTGCGGGCGAGGCATCCGGAAACCGACCGACCGACGCGAGACCGAGGGAACATGATGACCGAATCGGCGACCATCGACTGGGCGCACCTGCGCGAGCTCGCGAGCGAGGCGATGGCGAAGGCGTACGTGCCGTACTCCCAGTACCCGGTCGGCGCGGCGGCGATCGCCGACGACGGGCGCGTCGTCACGGGCGCCAACGTCGAGAACGCGTCGTACGGGGTCACGCTGTGTGCCGAGTGCTCGCTCGTGTCCGCGCTGATCATGTCCGGGGGCGGCAAGCTGGTCGCGTTCGCGTGCGTCGACGGCCACGGCGAGACGCTCATGCCGTGCGGGCGGTGCCGGCAGCTGCTGTACGAGCACTCGGCCGAGGGCATGCTGCTCGACACGGTCTCGGGCATCAAGACCATCGACGAGGTGCTGCCCGACGCGTTCGGCCCGCGAACCCTCGCCGCGTATCGCGGTGCGAACATCGAAGGGGAGCCGGCATGACCGCCGTGGAGGCCTTCGACGCCGTCGACCTGATCCGCGCGAAGCGCGACGGGCGCGAGCTCAGCACCCCCGAGATCCAGTGGCTGGTCGACGCGTACACGCGCGGGTACGTCGCCGACGAGCAGATGTCGGCGATGACCATGGCGATCTTTCTGAACGGCATGGCCCGCCGTGAGATCCGCGACCTCACGATGGCGATGATCGCCTCGGGCGAGCGCATGGACTTCGGGGGGCTCGGCAAGCCGACCGCCGACAAGCACTCCACCGGCGGGGTCGGCGACAAGATCACGCTGCCGCTCATGCCGCTCGTCGCCGTGTTCGGCGTCGCCGTGCCGCAGCTGTCGGGCCGCGGCCTCGGGCACACGGGCGGGACGCTCGACAAGCTCGAGTCGATCCCCGGCTGGCGCGCCGACCTCTCGAACGACGAGATCATGACGCAGCTGCGCGACCTGGGCGGGGTCATCTGCGCCGCGGGTGCAGGGCTTGCACCGGCCGACAAGAAGCTCTACGCGCTGCGCGACATCACGGGCACCGTCGAGGCGATCCCGCTGATCGCGTCGTCGATCATGTCGAAGAAGATCGCCGAGGGCACGGGTGCGCTCGTGCTCGACGTGAAGTTCGGCTCGGGCGCGTTCCTCCAGGACATCGAGCGCTCGCGCGAGCTCGCGCGCACCATGGTCGAGCTCGGCGAAGACGCCGGGGTTGCGACGAGCGCGCTGATCACGAACATGAACGTGCCGCTCGGGCTCACGATCGGCAACGCGAACGAGGTGCGCGAGTCGGTCGAGGTGCTCGCGGGCGGCGGGCCGGCCGACGTGCGCGAGCTCACCCTCGCGCTCGCGCGCGAGATGCTCGCGCTCGCCGGGCAGCCCGGCGCCGACGTCGAGGCAGCGCTCGACGACGGCCGGGCGATGGACGTGTGGCGTGCCACGCTGCGGGCGCAGGGCGGCGATCCGGATGCCTCGCTGCCGACGCCGCGCGAGAGCCACGTCGTCACGGCCGATCGTGACGGGGTGCTCGTCGCGCAGGAGGCACTGCCGTTCGGCATCGCCGCCTGGCGGCTCGGCGCGGGCCGCGCGCGGAAAGAGGACCCGGTGCAGCACGCGGCCGGCATCGATCTGCACGCCAAGCCGGGCGACCGGGTCACGGCCGGGCAGCCGCTCTTCACCCTGCACGCCGACGAGCCGGCGCGCTTCGCGCGGGCGCTCGATTCGGTCGAGGGCGCGTGGCGCATCGGCGACGAGGGCGACACCGTCGAAGACGGCGGCCCCCTGATCGTCGAGCGCATCGGCAAGTGACCTCGCTGGTCGAGGAGCGAGCGAGGAACGAGCACGCCTATCGAGACCCGGTGACCCGGTCTCGAGGGCGGCTCGCCGGGTCTCGATACGCTCGCTGGCGCTCACTACTCGACCAACGGCGTGCCAGCTTCGAAATTGCCGAGACTCGTCGGCAGTGCCGCCACTATCGTTGAGATCGTGGAGACGAATCCGGTGTACCGACTCGAGGGTGACGGCGCTGACCTGTGGGCCCTTCCCAAGGTCTCGTTGCACGACCACCTCGACGGCGGCGTGCGACCCCAGACCCTGATCGAGCTCGGCGACGCCGCAGGGCTCGAGCTGCCGGCCTCCGACGTCGAGTCGCTCACCGAATGGTTCTCGGTGCAGTCGAACTCGGGGTCGCTCGTCGAGTACCTGAAGACGTTCGACCTGACCACGGCGATCATGCAGACCCGCGAGGGCCTCACGCGCGTCGCACGCGAGTTCGTGCACGACCTCGCGGCCGACGGCGTGATCTACGGCGAGGTCCGATGGGCGCCCGAACAGCACCTCACGCGCGGTCTCACGCTCGACGAGGCGGTCGAGGCGGTGCAGGCGGGCCTCGAGCAGGGTGCCGACGACGTGCGGCACCAGGGGCGGAGCATCCGGACCGGCCAGCTGGTCACCGCGATGCGGCACGCCGATCGCGGACTCGAGATCGCGGAGCTCGCGGTGCGCCATCGCGACCGCGGCGTCGTCGGGTTCGACATCGCGGGCGCCGAGGCCGGGTTCCCTGCGAGCCGCCACCGCACCGCGTTCGACTACCTCGCCACGCAGTTCTTCCCGGTCACGGTGCACGCCGGCGAGGCCGACGGCATCGAGTCGATCCGCGGTGCGCTCGTGGACGGCCGGGCGCTCAGGCTCGGCCACGGTGTGCGTCTCGCCGAAGACCTCGTGATCGAGCGGCAAGACGACGAGAACACCTACGTGTCGCTCGGTCCGGTCGCGCAGTGGGTGCGCGACCGTGAGATCGCGCTCGAGACGAGCCCCTCGTCGAACCTGCAGACGGGCGCCATCGCGGCGTGGGGCGATGAGCTCGTCGACCACCCCTTCGACCTGCTGTATCAGCTGGGCTTCCGGGTCACCGTGAACACCGACAACCGGCTGCAGTCCGGCACGACGCTCACGCGTGAGCTCGCGCTGCTCTCCGACGCGTTCGGGTACGACCTCGACGACCTCGAGGCGTTCCAGCTCAACGCGGCCGCCGCGGCGTTCCTGCCGCTCGACGACCGCGAAGAGCTCGCCGAGCAGATCGAAGACGGCTTCGACGCCGCCTGATCCATGACCCTGCCACCCGTACCCGACGCAGCCGTCGTGCTGCGCGCCGCGGCCGCGGACTGGCGCGCCGCGGTGCGACTCGCCGGCCGCGCCCTCACCCGATCGGGTTCGACGCGTTCCGAGTACGCCGACCGCATGATCGCGGTGATCGAGGAGTTCGGCGCCTATGTCGTGATCGCGCCCGGCCTGGCGCTCGCGCACGCTCGACCGGGCCCCGATGTCCGGCGGGAAGGGCTCGCCGTGGTGACGCTCAAGACGCCGGTGCCGTTCGGGCATCCGCACAACGATCCCGTGCGGGTCGTGCTCGGTGTCGCGGTCGCGACGCCCGCCGAGCACGTCGCGTTCGTGGCCGCGCTCGCGAACGTCTTCAACGATCCGCGTGCGGTCGCGCGCGTCGCGGCCGCGACGTCGCCCGACGAGGTGCGTGCGGTGCTCGACGCCCGTGCCGAGGAGGTGCCGACATGAAGATCGTCGCCGTCTGCGGGGTCGGCGTCGGCACCTCGGCGATCCTGAAGGCCAACGCCGAGCGGGCGCTCGAGCGGCTCGAGCTCGACGCCGAGGTCAGCGCGTGCGGCCTCGGCGATGTCGCCGCCGCGTCGGCCGATGCGCAGATCGTGCTCACCTCGACCGAGCTCTCGGCGCAGGTGCGCGCCGAGCTCGGCCGCACGTTCGCCGAGATCGTCGAGGTTGGCAACTACTTCGACGTCGACGAGATCGCGCAGCACCTGCAGCGCAGCCTCGGCTGAGCGCGACACGTCGCCGAGTGTGACCGAGCTGTACCGAGTGAGGCCGTTCGACGTGAACATTCGGCCCGATTCGGTAACACTCGGTCGCTACGCCGGGTCCGGCCGGCCGGCCGGCCGGCCGGGCGCGCCGGGCCGGTCAGGCGACGAGTGTGCGAAGCGCGGCCTCGAGGGCGATGACGGTGGCGGATGCCGCGGAGCGGCGTTCGGCCACGGACCCCGCCGCCGACACGGCGTCGATGTAGATCTTGAGCTTCGGCTCGGTGCCACTGGGGCGGACCGTGACCCGGCTTCCGCCCTCGACGACGATCCGCAGCACGTCGGACGGCGGCAGGTCGTCGAACCCGTCCGCCAGGTCGTCGATGCGTTCGACGCGGGAGGTGCCGAGCGTCGCGGGCGGGTGCGTGCGGAGCCGGGTCATGACCGCGGCGATGCGCGAGAGGTCGGTCACCCGGATCGAGATCTGCGTGGAGGCGAAGCATCCGAATCGCTCGACGAACGCGTCGAGGTGCTCGGCGACCGTGCGTCCCTCGGCCTTCAGACCGGTGGCGAGATCGAGGAACGCGAGCGCCGCCGAGATGCCGTCCTTGTCGCGCACGGTGTGCGCGTTGACCAGATAGCCGAGCGCCTCCTCGAACCCGTACACGATGCCCGGTGCGCGCGAGATCCACTTGAACCCGGTCAGCGTCGCGCGGAAGTCGAGCCCGTACGCCTCGGCGACGGTCTGCAGGCCGGGGGAGGAGACGATCGAGCACGCGAGCGTGCCGTCGCCGCCGCCGTCGGGGCCGGCGGCGAGCTCGGCGGCGCGCCAGCCGAGCAGCAGACCGACCTCGTTGCCGGTGAGGCGACGGTAGCCCACCTCCGACGTGGGGTCGGGGATGGCGACCGCGAGCCGGTCGGCGTCGGGGTCGTTGGCGATGATCAGCTCCGCGCCGACCTCGCGCGCCCGCGCGAACGCCAGGTCCATCGCGCCCGGCTCCTCGGGGTTCGGGAACGACACGGTCGGGAACGCCGGGTCGGGGGCGATCTGGGCGTCGACCAGCGCGGGGGGCGCGAAGCCGGCCGTCTCGAGGACGCGTGCGAAGGTCTCCCAGCCGACGCCGTGCATGGCGGTGTACACCGTGCTCGGCTGGTGCCGCGCGGCGGCGCCCGCATGGGAGGCCAGCTGTGCGGTCTCGCGCACGTAGTCGTCGACGATCGACTCGGGCGCCGTCTCGAACTCGCCGCGGGGCAGCTCGGGCACCGTGGTGCCGTCGGCCACGCGCTGGATATGCGCCGCGATCTCGGCGTCGGCCGGCGCGACGATCTGCGAGCCGCCGTGTTCGCCGCCGAGGTACACCTTGTAGCCGTTGTCGTTCGGCGGATTGTGGCTCGCCGTCACCATGACGCCCGCGCTCGCCTCGAGGTGGCGTACCGCGAAGGCGAGGACGGGCGTCGGCAGCAGGCGGGGGAGCAGGATCGCCCGCACACCCGCGCCCGCCATGATCTCGGCCGAGTCCCGCGCGAACACGGCCGAGTTCTTGCGCCCGTCGTAGCCGATGACCACCGACGGCGTCGCGCCCGGGCGTGCGTGCTCGACGAGATACGCCGCGAGCCCCGCGGCGGCCTGCGCCACGAGCACCCGGTTCATGCGGTTGGGGCCCGCGGCGATCTCACCGCGCAGGCCGGCGGTGCCGAACTCGAGCCGGCGGTCGAAGCGCTCGGCGAGCTCGGCGAGTGCCGCGCGGTCGCCGGAGCGACCGGACTCGATCAGCCCGGCGAGCTCGTCGCGGGTCTCCGGGTCGGGATCCTGCGCGATCCACGACTCGGCCAGGGCGATACGCTGCGCGTCGTCCTCGGACAGCTGGACCTCCGCCATCGGTGCCTCCTCCAGGTGAGCGGGTGCGTGTCGCGCGGCTAGAGCGCGCCGACGATGTCGGCGAGCAGCTTCGAGATCACGGGCTCCGCCGCCCGGCCGGCCTCCAGGACCTCCTCGTGACTGAGCGGGGTCTTCTGGATGCCCGCGGCGAGGTTGGTCATGAGCGACATGCCGAGGATCTCCATGCCCGCCTCGCGCGCGGCGATCGCCTCGAGCGCGGTCGACATGCCGACGAGGTGACCGCCGATGGTCTTGGCCATCTGCACCTCGGCCGGCGTCTCGTAGTGCGGGCCGCGGAACTGGCAGTAGACGCCCTCGTCGAGGTTCGGCTCGATCGAGCGCGCGAGCTCGCGCAGCCGCGACGAGTAGAGGTCGGTGAGGTCGATGAACGTCGCGCCCTCGAGCGGCGAGTCCGCGGTGAGGTTGAGATGGTCGCTGATGAGCACGGGTGTGCCCGGCGTCCAGTGCTCCTTGATGCCGCCGGCGCCGTTGGTGAGGATCATGATCCGGGCTCCGGCTGCGGCGGCCGTGCGCACCGAGTGCACCACGCGGCGGACCCCGTGGCCCTCGTAGTAGTGGGTGCGCGCCCCGATGACGAGCGCGTGCGTGCCGTTCGGCAGCCGCACCGAACGCAGCGTGCCGACGTGTCCCTCGAGGGCGGGCTTCGAGAAGCCCGGGACCTCGCTCGCGGGGATGGTGTGCGTGGTCTCGCCGATCAGGTCGGCCGCCTTGCCCCAGCCCGAGCCGAGGGTGAGTGCGACATCGTGGCGGGCGACCCCGGTCAGCTCGGCGATGCGGTCGGCCGCCTCCTGGGCGATGACGAACGGATCGGCGGCGGGGTCGTCGAGCGGGTTCAGATCCTGCATCCCCCCATGCTAGTGAGCGGGCGGATGCCTCGGGCGGCCGTTGCTCGTGTGCGCGCTCGCCGGCACGCGTGCCGCGCTCGGGCACGTTCGGCCCGCCCTCGGCCTCGTTTGGCGGCCTCTCCGACGCTGGGACAGAATATGAACATGGCCTACGAGTTCGAGCGCACCCAGAGAATCGCCGTCCTCGGAGGAGGCCCCGGCGGCTACGAGGCCGCGCTCGCGGGCGCCCAGCTGGGCGCGGAGGTCACGCTCATCGAGCGCGCAGGGGTCGGCGGCTCGGCCGTGCTCACCGACGTCGTCCCGTCGAAATCGCTCATCGCGACCGCGGAGGCATCCAATGCCGTGAAGGAGGCCGCCGATCTCGGCGTGCAGTTCTATGCGAAGGGTGACGCCGAGCACGCGAGGGCCATGAAGCCGCAGGTCGCGATCAACCTGGCCGCGGTGAACAAGCGGCTCCTGGGGCTCGCGGCGCAGCAGTCGCAGGACATGCGCCAGAACCTGCTCGAGGCGGGCGTCAACCTCGTGCAGGGCGAAGGCCGGCTCGACGGGCCGAACGCCCTCATCGTGTCCACGGCGAAGGGCGGCACGGACTTCGACCGGATCGAGGCCGACACGCTCGTGATCTCGGTGGGCGCCACGCCGCGCGTGCTCCCGAGCGCGGTGCCCGACGGCGAACGCATCCTGACGTGGAAGCAGCTCTACGAGCTGCAGGAGATCCCCGAGCACCTCATCGTCGTGGGCTCGGGCGTCACCGGGGCCGAGTTCGCGTCCGCCTACCGAGCGCTGGGCGCCGCGGTCACGCTCATCTCGAGCCGCGATCAGGTGCTGCCGGGCGAGGACGCGGATGCCGCCGCGGTCATCGAGAAGGTCTTCACGCGGAACGGCATGAAGGTGCTGAACAAGTCCCGGGCCGAGTCGGTGCGCCGCGAGGGCGACGGCGTCGTGGCGACGCTCACCGACGGGCGCGAGGTGCACGGCAGCCACTGCCTGATGGCGGTCGGCGCGGTGCCGAACACGGCCGACCTGGGGCTCGCCGAGGCCGGGGTGCAGCTCGCCGAGAGCGGGCACATCCGGGTGAACCGGGTGGCACGGACCTCGATGCCGAACATCTACGCCGCGGGCGACTGCACGACGTTCCTCCCGCTCGCCTCGGTCGCGTCGATGCAGGGCCGTACGGCGGTGTTCCACGCGATGGGCGACATCGTCGACCCGCCGGAGAACCGCAACATCACCTCGAACATCTTCACCCAGCCCGAGATCGCCACGGTCGGCTGGACCGAGAAGGAGATCGAGGAGGGCATGGTCCCCGGCGTGGTCTACAAGCTGCCGCTCTCGTCGAATCCGCGCGCGAAGATGATGGGCATCCGCGACGGGTTCGTGAAGCTGTTCGCCTCGAGCGGCTCGGGTGCGATCATCGGCGGGGTCGTCGTCGCCCCGAAGGCGTCCGAGCTGATCTTCTCGCTCGCGCTCGCAGTCGAGCACCGGCTCACGGTCGACCAGTTCGCCGAGGCGTTCCCGGTCTACCCGTCGCTCACGGGGTCGCTGACCGACGCCGCGCGCGCGATGCACATCGTTCGCTGAACTCCCGACTCTCTCCCCAAGTTCCCCGCGAACGGCCCCGTCCGGAGCCGCACGACGTACGCTTGGACGGTCGGCGCCGCGGGGGCGAGCTCCGGCCACCGGCATGCTCCAGCGCCGGTGCAGTTCGAGGGGGAACTCACATGAACCTGCGTGTGAAATCGGTCGAGGCGTCGATCGCCGACGCCCACGATGAAGAGCGCAGCCTCAAGCGCTCGCTCGGGACCTGGGATCTCGCGCTCATGGGCATCGCGGTCGCGGTCGGCGCGGGCATCTTCTCGGTCGGGGCCCAGGCCGCCGCGAACTTCGCGGGCCCGTCGGTCATCGTCTCGTTCGTGCTCGCGGCCGTCACGTGCGGGCTCGCGATCATGTGCTACGCCGAGTTCGCCTCGACCGTGCCGGTCGCCGGGAGCGCCTACACCTTCACGTACGCCACCATGGGCGAGCTGCTCGCGTGGATCATCGGCTGGGACCTGATTCTCGAGATGTTCACGGCCGCGGCCGTGCTCGCGAAGTACTGGGGCGTCTACCTCGGCGAGGCGCTCCTGGCGTTCGGGGTACCGTTCCCGTCCACATTCGAGATCGGCGGGCTCACGGTGAGCTGGCCCGCGTTCCTCATCGTCGCGATCTTCACCGCGCTGCTCGTCGCCGGCACCCAGCTCACCGCGCGAGTCGGGGCGGTCTTCACGCTCATCAAGGTCGGCATCGTGCTGTTCGTGATCGTGGTCGGCTTCTTCTTCGTGCGCGCCGTGAACTTCACCCCGTTCATCCCCGAGCCGGTGCCCACCGGCGGCGGCCGCGAGGACGCGTGGACGCAGTCGCTGTTCTCGTGGGCGACCGGGGCCGAACCGGCGCAGTACGGGGTCTTCGGCATGCTCGCCGCCGCATCGCTCGTGTTCTTCGCCTTCATCGGGTTCGACGTCGTCGCCACCAGCGCCGAAGAGGTCCGCGACCCGCAGCGCCGCCTGCCGCGCGGGATCTTCCTCGGGCTCGGCATCGTCACCGCGCTCTATGTGCTCGTCTCGATCGTCATGACCGGCATGGTCTCCTACCGTGAGCTCGCGGAACAGGAGACCCCGTCGCTCGCGACGGCGTTCCGGCTCGTCGGTCAGGACTGGGCCTCGGCGGTGATCTCGCTCGGCGCGCTCGCGGGGCTCACGACCGTGATCATGGTGCTGCTGCTCGGCCTGTCGCGCATCGTCTTCGCGCTCAGCCGTGACGGGTTGCTGCCGCGCTGGCTCTCGAAGACGACGACTCGCACGAAGACCCCGGCCCGCATCCAGATCATCGGCGGTCTCATCGTCGCGCTCATCGCCGCGTTCACCGACGTCGGCCTGCTCGAAGAGATGATCAACATCGGCACGCTCTCGGCGTTCGTGCTCGTGAGCCTCGGGGTCGTCGTGCTGCGCCGCACGCGGCCGGATCTCAAGCGCGGCTTCCGGGTGCCGTGGTCGCCCGTGCTGCCGATCCTCTCGGCGGTGCTCTGCTTCTGGCTGATGCTGAACCTCACCACGCTCACCTGGGTGCGGTTCCTCGTCTGGCTCGCGCTCGGCGTGGTCATCTACCTGCTCTACGGCCGGCGCCGCTCGCGGCTCGCCGGCGGGGGAGTCAGCGAGGTCGAGCTGCCCACGCCGCAGGGCAGTCTCTGACGCCGTCGGCAGCCCGGCCGAGGCGCGCGGCGACCGCGGTGAGCTCGGCGACCGCGGCGACCGCGGCGACCGCGGCGACCCCGGCGATCAGTGGGTCATGATCGGCTGCTCGTCCGAGACATCCGTCTCGTTCGAGGCATCCGCCGCGGGTCGCCGCACGAAGCAGGCGAGCACGACCGCGCCCAGCGCGATGATCGCGCCCGTGACGAACGCCGAGTGGATGCCGCTCGCGGTCGCCTCGACCACGGCGTCGCCGCGCTCGAGGCCCGAGGCGAGGCCGAGCGACATCATGGTCACGAAGAGCGCCGTGCCCGCCGCGCCGGCCAGCTGCTGCACGGTGCCGACGATCGCGCTGCCGTGCGGGTACAGGGGGCGCGGGAGCGAGCCGAGCGCCGAGGTGAGCAGCGGTGTGAACACGAACCCGAGCCCGAGGTTGAGCGCGAGGTGCACGGCGATGATCCACCACACGGGCGTGTCGACGCCGAAGGTGGTCATGCCCCAGAGCGCGGCCGCGGCCACGATCATGCCGGGGATGACGAGCGGCCGGGGGCCGAACCGGTCGAACAGCGAGCCGACGATGGGTGCGATCACGCCCATGAGCACGCCGCCGGGCAGCAGCATGAGGCCGGTCTCGAGCGTCGACAGGCCGAGCACCTGCTGCAGGTAGATCGGCAGCAGCACGAGAGTGCCGAACATGGCGCCCATCGCGACGACGACGAGCACGACGGCGAGCGAGAACGAGCGCGAGGTGAAGGTGCGCAGGTCGAGCAGGGCACGGTCCTCGCGCTGCAGGAAGAGCTGACGGAAGACGAACGCGACGAGCGCGAGCGCCCCGACGACGATCGGGATCCACACCGGGATGGGCGCGTGGCCCGTCGCCGCCTCGCCGATGCTGCTCAGCCCGTAGATCAGCCCGCCGAACGCGAGCGCCGAGAACACGACCGAGATGAGGTCGAACCGCACGCGCTGCGGCACGGTGACGTTCTTGACCCAGATCGCGCCCAGCACGATCGCGAGCACGGCGATGGGCAGCACGATCCAGAACATCCAGCGCCAGTCGAGCGCGGAGAGGATGACACCCGAGACGGTCGGGCCGATGGCCGGGGCGACCGCGATCACGATCGAGATGACGCCCATCATGCGGCCGCGATGCGTCGGCGGCACCACGTTCAGCACGGTGGTGAACAGCAGCGGCATCATGATGGCGGTGCCGGCGGCCTGCACGATGCGCCCGGCGAGGAGGATGCCGAAGCCGGGCGCGAGCGCGGCGATCAGCGTGCCGACGGCGAAGAGCCCCATCGCGGTGAAGAACACGGTCCGGATGTTGAACCGCTCGAGCGCCCACCCGGTGAGCGGGATGACGACGGCCATCGTGAGCATGAAGCCGGTCGTGAGCCACTGCGCGGTCGCCGCGGTGATGTCGAGATCGGCCATGAGCCGCGGCAGCGCAACGCTCATGATCGTCTCGTTGAGGATGACGACGAACGCGGCCGCGACGAGCAGGGCGATCACGGGCCCGGTACGCGGGGCGGGGGAGGATGCGGGAGAGTGTGCGCCGGGGGCGGCTTGGGCGGTGGTCACCAGGGGTCCTTCGAGGTCGGATGTCTCGGGCGCGCCATTGCCCACGAGCGGCGTCGACAATTATGGCAGACTCTGCCAACTTGGCGCGAGCTGTAGAATTTCGCGCATGGCGGACGACGAACCCGACGAACCGATCGAAGCACCGCTCGGCCTGCGCGAGCGACGTCGGCAGGCGACGCGCGACGAGATCTCCGACGCGGCCCTCGACCTGTTCGAGCGCCACGGTGTCGCCGGCACCACGGTCGACGACATCGCCCACGCCGCGGGCGTGTCGCCCCGCACGTTCTTCAGGTACTTCCCGACCAAGGAGCATGCCGTCTTCGTCGACGACGAGCAGGCCGAGCTCGTGATGAGCGAGACCCTCGCCGCGGTTCGTGCGGGCGCCCCCGTGAGCACCGCGCTCGAGACCGGCTGGCTGCGACTCCTCGACGACTTCGCGCGCGAGGACGGTGCGCGCGACCGGGTGCTCCGCACCCGGCGCCTGATCGCCGCCGAGCCCTCACTGCTCGCGATCGCGCTGCAGCGCGACGAGGAGCACATCGGCATCCTCACGGCGGCCGCGGTCGCCGCGACCGGCGACGAGAGCGATGCGCTCACCGCGCGCGCGCTCGTCGCGATCGTCGCCACGACCTTCCGGCTCGCCTTCGACGAGTGGGCGCGGCGCGCTGAGGCGGATGTCGCGGCCGACGTCCGCGAGATCTACTTCGAGCTCCGCCGCGGCGTCAGCGCCTACGCGGCCGAGCTCCTCGGCTGAGCACTCGGAGGACGGACCCGGTGATGCGTTCTCTGGCGATACCCCCGGATTAATGAGATAGTAATACGCATTCAGTTCAGAGCCGAGAGAGGCCGTGGAATGCGTAGAAGGAAATCAGTGTGCATCGCAGCTGTCGTCGCTGCCATCGCGCTCATCGCATCTGGCACGCAGTCAGCAACTGCGGCTGACGCCACATGGTATGACGGGCCGACATGTCACGACGCGTGGCGCATCGAAACCGGCGCGACACTTTCGCAATCCCGAACGGGCATCCGAGGTTCAGGAGGGTCGACGGCCGGAATGAGTCGCATCACCGTGTACTTCGGCGATGCCGGCACGAGCGCATGGGCTGGGGAGGCGACGGTGAACAATGTCAGATCCTTTCGAGCCGGTCGCTTCAACGTATTCTTCTCCGGCGGTGTACCAGGCGAATGCTCCGGGAAAAGCTACGGCAGGGCGCTCGACGTCAGCCGACCGCGAGAGGGCGTACTCGTCGAACCCTCGATCGACTCGGCCGAAATCGCGGGCTGGCGAGTCGAAGTCGCCACTCGGGATGACGGATCGATCGAGCTGAGCGCTGCTCGCGGGGAGCAGGCTCACTCGGCGATGTTCAACCAGGATGCGGTGGCGCAGGGCCGCGCGCAGATGGAGGTCCTTTCCGGCGACGAGCGATCCGTGATCACCTACGATCCCGCTCGCGCGGATCGGTTCTCGATCGATCACGGCGGAGTGCTCGCGATCCGCGAGGCACTACTGAAGTGAGTTCCGCGCGGTCGCTCCTCGCGTACGCGGGTTGCGCGGTCGCGATCGTCCTCGCATTCACCGCGTGTTCGTCCATAGACCTGGAGGGCCGCTTCGTGCGCCTGGCCGAGGATCGCGGGTATGGGTGCCATCGGACAGTGCCGCCGGCTGACACAGCCGATTCCATCGTGACCTGTCGAAGTGACGAAGGCGCGGACCTCGAGTTCGTGGTGTTTTCGAGCCAAGAGGCGCGGAAGCGCGGAGAGGCGCAGTTCCTCCAGGTCGGCGACGGGAAGTTGCAGATCGGCGACGGGAAATCCAGCGGCCGCTGGATCATCTCCGGCTCCAACCGAACGGACATCGGCGCTATCGCCGCTCACCTGCCGGATTAGCGCCCGTCCGTCAGGTGGCGGGAGTCGAATGGGGAGTATGTCAGCAGCACGTGGGTGTCGGAGGCGAGGGTTAGCCTGGGCGCATGGTCTCGTTCGCCGATAAGCCGCTGATCGGGCCGCTCTCCGCCGAGGCCTGGGAGGCGTTCCTCGAGAACGATCCGCCCGAGGGTGGCGTGCGGCTCGTGCTCCGCAAGAAGACCTCCTCGGCGCCGGGAATCTCGTATGCCGAGGCGCTCGACGTCGCGCTGTGCTTCGGCTGGATCGACGGGCAGGTCAGCCGGCACGATGACGACTACGTCGCGCAGGCGTTCACGCCACGCCGCGCTCGCAGCCCGTGGTCGCAGATCAACCAGGAGCATGTGCAGCGACTCATCGACGCCGGGCGCATGCGGCCGCAGGGGCACGCCGAGATCGAGCGCGCGAAGGCCGACGGCCGCTGGGACGCGGCCTACCGCATGAGCACGGCCGGGCCCGAACCCGACTTCCAGGCCGCGCTCGACGCGAACCCCGAGGCATCCGCCTTCTGGGCCACGCTCGGCCGTTCGAAGCGCTGGCCGTTCCTCTTCCGCATCGCCGACGCCAAGCGCCCCGACACCCGGGCCCGCCGCATCCAGCAGTTCACCGAGAAGCTCGCGAACCACGAGACCCTCTGACCCGAGCATCGCTCCACTCGGGACTTGAGCTGGTTCGACTCAACTTGCTATCCTGTTCTCAAGTTGAGTCGAAGTGACTCAACATCTGATGGCATCTGATGAAGGGAGCACACATGGCCACCACCTACGACCCGTTCCGCGACCTCGACCGCATGGCGTCTGCGCTCTTCGAGACCCGGCGTGGCCCGCGTCGCATGTCCATGGATCTGTACCGCGACGGCGACCACTACGTCTTGAGCGCCGACCTGCCCGGCATCGATCCGGGCTCGGTCGACATCGACGTCGACGGGCAGCTGCTCACCATCCGCGCAGAGCGGAGCCTGCCCGCCGGTGAGGGCGTCAAGTGGATCGTGCGCGAGCGCGAGGCCGCGTCGTACCTGCGCCAGTTGAACCTCGGGCAGGGCGTCGACACCGACCGCATCTCCGCGACCTACTCGAACGGCGTCCTCAGCGTCACGATCCCGGTCAGCGAGAAGGCGAAGCCCAGGAAGATCGCCGTCGAGGGCGCCGATTCCCCCGGGACGCTCGTCCAGCACGAGCACCCGCAGGAGCAGCCGTCCGTCGAAGCCTGACCGCCTCGCGACGGGTCAGTCAGCGAACGCCCCTCCGACCGGAGGGGCGTTCGTCGTGATCAGGACCACATCGAGAGCGTGAGGAAGTAGAGCGCGAAGCCCGAATACGCGATCCAGGAGGCCGTCGTGAGGATCGTGGTGGCGAGGATGAGCTTCCACGCGCCGATGCGCTCGCGGATCGCGTGCCGCTCGGATCCGACGACCCGGCTCGAGTAGATCGACGGCACATTGACCACGATCGCGAACGTGCCGGCCACGAGGGCGAACGTGCCCAGGGTCATGAGGCCCCCGGACGGTCCCATGCCGACCGCCGGCTGCCCGCCCCACGAGAGGCTCAGGGCGATCGTCACGAGCAGGAATGCGAGCATCGCGACCGCGTTCACGAGCGACGCACGCTGCCGGAACAGGCCGAACCGGATGGCGTCATCGCTCACATCGGCTCCCTCGGCCCGGGTGCGCGCGCGACGTGCGGTCAGCTCGCGCACCACGAGGGCGATCACCGTGTACGGGATCGCGACATACGACGCGAACATGCCCACGTACAGCGTCGCGATGACCGCGGGCGTGTACCCGAAGACGACGAAACCGAAGCCCAGGATCACGAGCGTGATGACGACCGCGGCGAGGAAGCTCGGACGACGATCGGTCGGATAGCGCCCGGGAACCGCCTCGGTCATCATGCGCGCTCCGTTCGTCAGCTCCTGCGATCATGCCAGAGGTTGCGGCTGTCTCGTCGACCCGCTCGACCCGCTCGGCGGGTGGCAGCCTACGCGTCGGCGATCGAGAGCAGCACGTGGCCGCTCGAGACGGTGGCGCCCGTCTCGGCGTTCACGAGGCCGATGACGCCGTCCTTGTGCGCGACGATCGGCTGCTCCATCTTCATGGCCTCGAGCACGAGCACCAGGTCGCCCTTGACCACGCGGTCGCCCTCGGCGACCGCGACCTTGACGACGGTGGCCTGCATGGGCGCGGTCACGGCATCGCCCGTCGCGGTGTCGACCGAGTGGGCGCCGCCGCGACGCCGCGGTGCGGGGCGCGCGGTCTTCGCCGCGCCCGCACCGGTGGAATCGCCGATGAGCTTCTTCGGCAGCGAGACCTCGATGCGGCGGCCGCCGACCTCGACGACGACGTTCGTACGCTCCGCGGGCCCGCGGAGTTCGGTCGGCTCACCGGTCCACGGCTCGAGCCGGTTGTCGTACTCGGTCTCGATCCAGCGCGTGTACACCGAGAACGGGGCGTCGCCCTCGGGTGCGAACGCCGGGTTGCGCACGATGTCGCGGTGGAACGGCAGCACGGTCGGCAGACCCGTCACCTCGAACTCGTCGAGCGCACGCCGCGCGCGCGCCAGCGCCTCCTCGCGGTCCTTGCCCGTGACGATGAGCTTGGCGAGCAGCGAGTCGAACGCGCCCGAGATCTCGTCGCCCGAGGTGACGCCCGAGTCGATGCGCACGCCGGGGCCGCCGGGGAAGCGCAGCTGGTGGACGGGACCCGGCGCAGGAAGGAAGTTGCGGCCGGGGTCCTCGCCGTTGATGCGGAACTCGATCGAGTGCCCGATCGCCGCGGGGTCGTCGTAGTCCAGCACGCCGCCCTCGGCCAGCCGGAACTGCTCGCGCACGAGGTCGAGGCCCGTGACCTCCTCCGACACGGGGTGCTCGACCTGGAGGCGCGTGTTCACCTCGAGGAACGACACCGTGCCGTCCTGTCCGATGAGGAACTCGCACGTGCCGGCGCCGACGTACCCGACCTCGCGGAGGATCGCCTTCGACGCGTCGTACAGCGCCGTGACCTGAGCCTCGGAGAGGAACGGCGCGGGCGCCTCCTCGACGAGCTTCTGGTGCCGGCGCTGCAGCGAGCAGTCGCGGGTCGACACCACGACGACGTTGCCGTGCTCGTCGGCGAGGCACTGCGTCTCGACGTGGCGCGGCTGGTCCAGGTACTTCTCGACGAAGCACTCGCCGCGACCGAAGGCCGCGACGGCCTCACGCGTCGCCGAGTCGAACAGCTCGGGCACCTCTTCGCGGGTGCGGGCGACCTTGAGGCCGCGGCCGCCGCCGCCGAAGGCGGCCTTGATCGCCACGGGCAGACCATGCTCGTCGACGAACTCGAGCACCTCCGAGGCATCCGCCACGGGGTTGAGCGTGCCGGGCGCGAGCGGCGCGCCCACCTTCTCGGCCACATGCCTGGCCGAGACCTTGTCGCCGAGGCGCTCGATCGCCTCGGGCGAGGGTCCGATCCAGATCAGGCCCGCCGCCATCACCGCGCGCGCGAACTCGGGGTTCTCGGCGAGGAAGCCATAGCCGGGGTGCACCGCGTCGGCGCCCGACCGGCGGGCGACCGAGAGCAGCTTGTCGATGACGAGGTAGGTCTCGGCACTCGTTGCGCCGTCGAGCGCGTACGCCTCGTCGGCGAGCTTGGCGTGGCGGGCATCGCGGTCCTGGTCGGCGTAGACGGCGACGGAGGCGATTCCGGCGTCGCGAGCCGCGCGGACCACGCGGACGGCGATCTCACCCCGGTTGGCGATGAGGACTTTGGTGATGCGCGGCATGATCCCCAAGCCTATTCGCGGGCGCAGGCCCACCTTTGGGCGACCCCTACAAAAACGACGGGACCGGCTTGCGGACGGCGACAAATCCCGCGTCAGTGCGTGGGCGTCCAGAGATCGGTCCAGGCCACACCCAGTTCGCGGACCAGCTCGCGAAGCGTGGACAGCGAGAGGCCCACGACCGTCGAGGGATCGCCCTCGACCCGTCGGATGAACGGCCCGCCGAGGCTGTCGACCGTGAACGCGCCCGCGACCTTCAGCGGCTCGCCCGACTCGACGTACGCATCGATCTCGGCGTCGTCGAGCCGAGCGAAGCTCACGGAGGCGACCGCGGGCCGGCCGACGGCGCCCCGCACCCGCCCGCCCCGGTGGTCGATGAGCCAGTGCCCCGACCACAGCTCGCCGGTCGCGCCGTTCTGCCCGTGCCAGCGCTCTCGCGCGACCTCCGCGCGGTGCGGCTTGCCGTAGATGCGCTCGCCGAGCAGGAACGCGGAGTCGCCGCCGAGCACGAGCCCGTCGATCGGCCTCCCATCGGCGCGTGCGCCGAGCACCGCCTCGGCCTTCGCCTGGGCGAGGAGCTGGACGAGCTCGTGCGCGGCCAGCGGCCCGCGCACGGTCTCGATCTCCTCGACCAGCGCCTCCTCGTCCACACCGGGCGAGATCGTGACCGGTTCGATGCCCGCCTGTCGCAGCAGCTGGAGTCGAGCGGGAGACGTCGAGGCGAGGTACAGGCGCATGAGCCCATCCTGCCCGCCGCCACCGGGACTGTGAAAGCATCGAGGGATGCCCCGCACGCACCGCCCACGCCGATCCGGAACCCGGACGGCCTCACCCGAGCCCGTCACCGACGGGCCCGTGCTCGACCTCGAGGTCGACCGCATCGCTCACGGCGGCGTCGCGGTCGCGCGGCACGACGGACGCGTGGTCTTCGTCTCGGACGCGATCCCGGGCGAGCGCGTCCGCGCGCGCGTCACCGACGTCAGGAAGGACCGCTTCTGGCGGGCGGAGACCGTCGAGGTGCTCGACGCGTCCCCCGACCGGCGCGAGCACGTCTGGGCCGAGGCGTCCGTCGACCGCGCCCCCGAGCACCGCGCCGGTGGTGCCGAGTTCGGGCACATCCGGATGTCTCGTCAGCGCGAGCTCAAGCGAGAGGTGCTGACCGAGGCGCTGCAGCGCTTCGCGCAGCTCGAACGCGACGTCGTGGTCGAGCCGGTGGACGAGGCGCTCGCGCCGGGCGCGGACGCCGAGTCGGGTACGGGCTGGCGCACGCGGGTGCGGTTGCACGTCGACGACGCCGGCCGGGTCGGGCCCTACGCGGCGCGCAGTCACCGGGTCGTCCCGGTCACCGATCTGCCGCTCGCCGTCGAGGAGCTGCGCGCGCTGGCGCCGCTCGGCTCGAGCCTGCCCGGCGCGGGCTCCATCGACCTGATCGCGCCGGGCACGGGGGAACCTGCCGTCGTCGTCGACCAGCACGGCGCCGGCCCCCTCGTGCACGAGATCGTCGACGGACGCGAGTTCGCGCTCGACCGGGGCGGCTTCTGGCAGGTGCACCGCGGCGCGGCCGCGACCCTGAGCCGCGCGGTCCGCGACCTCGTCGACGGCGACCGGTTCGACCCCGGCGCGGCGAACCTCGACCTCTACGGCGGAGTGGGCCTGCTCGCCGCCGCCGTCGGCGACCGCTTCGGCGAGACCGTGCGGATCACGAGCGTCGAGGCCGACGCCCGTGCCACGGACCACGCCGCAGCGAACCTCGCGGACTGGGTCGGCGCACGGGCCGAGACCGGCCGGGTCGACCGGTGGCTCGGCGCCCTCGAGGCATCCGCCGACCGCGCGACGCGCGACCGTCTCGCGGCCGCGACCGTCATCCTCGACCCGCCGCGATCCGGGGCCGGGCGCGAGGTCGTCGAACGGCTCGCCGCGCTGCGACCCGCGCAGCTGGTCTACGTGGCGTGCGACCCCGTCGCACTCGCGCGCGACGTCGGCACGTTCCGCGCGCACGGCTACGAGCTCGAGGCGATCAGAGCGTTCGACCTGTTCCCCAGCACGCACCACGTCGAAGCCGTCGCGCGGCTTGCCGCTACTCTGTGAACCGTGGAGGGGAACGATTTGGCCGGGGACACGTCAGCCGCGGAGCCTTCGGTCGCGAAAGGTTCGGCCGCGAATGCGCCCGAGGGCGCGACCGTGGCCATCGTCGACGATCATGAAGCGGTCCGGCTGGGCCTCCGAGCGGCCTGCCGCGAAGCCGGGTACGACGTCGTCACCGACGCGGCCGGAGTCGCCGAGCTGCTCGACGCGCTCGACGGCCGCTCGTGCGACGTCGTGGTGCTCGACCTCTCGCTCGGGGACGGCACCGTCGTGACCGACAACGTGCGCGCGGTGCTCGCCACGGGCAGCGCGGTCCTGGTGCACAGCATCGCCGACCGCGTCGCGGCCGTCCGCGAGGCGCTCGCCGCCGGCGCCGCCGGCGTGATCCCCAAGGCGTCGCCCATGTCCGCCGTGATCGCGGCGATCGCGACCGTGGCGCGAGGCGAACCGCTCAACAACGTCGAGTGGGCCAGCGCGATCGAGGCCGACCGCGAGTTCGCGAAGGCGCAGCTCGGCCGGCGCGAGCGCGACGTGCTCCACCTGTACGCGTCCGGGCTCCCGCTGAAGCTCGTCGCCCTGCAGCTCGGTATCGCGCACTCGACCGCTCGCGAGTACCTCGACCGCATCCGCGCGAAATACGTGGAGGTCGGCCGCCCCGCGCCGACGAAGGTCGACCTGCTCCGTCGCGCCGTCGAAGACGGCATCCTCCCCGGCCTCGACGGCGAAACCGGAGATGCCCGCACCTGATGCGCCGGTGGCGCGTCCGACGACGCGCCGCCGGGCGGTGAGCCGGGCGCAGGTCGAGACCGTCTCAGCACGAGCGCTCGGCATCGCCGGCCTGGTCTTCTCCGCGCAGACGGTGCCGGCCGCGCTCGAGCAGTCCGCCGCGCTCACCGCCGGCTCGGGTATCGCGCTGATGGCCGTGCTGTACGGCGCCGCGGTCATCGTCGCCCTCGCGAGCTTCGCGAGGGTCGGCGTGCGCGGGGTCGCCGCGGCGTACGCCGTGCTGTACGTCATCGCGCTCTCGGCCTGGCCGTTCCTCGTCGCCGACCCGACGGCCCTCGGCGGGGCCCAGCCGTGGCTGTACTTCCTCTGCACCGTCGCGACGACCGCCGCGGTCGTCGCCTTCCCGGTCGGCGGAGCGATCGCCTACACGATCGGCGTGCCGTTGCTGTACGGCGTCGTTCGGCTCACGCCCGCGGGCGGCGAGGTCGGGCCCGCGCTCGCCGGATTGAACGCGGTGTACGCGCTCATCCTGGGCGTGGTCGTGCTCGTCATCATCACGATGCTCAGGCAGGCCGCCGAAGGCGTCGACCTCGCGCAGGACGCGGCACTCCAGCGATACGACATCGCGGCGCGCCAGCACGCGACGGAGACCGAACGCGTGCGCATCGATGCGCTCGTGCACGACTCGGTGCTCACGACCCTGCTGTCCGCGGCGGCCGCCGAGACCGAGCAGGAGCAGGCGCTCGCGGCGCGCATGGCCCGGGAGGCCGTGAAACGACTCGACGAAGCCGGCAGCAGCGGCCCGCGCTCGCTCGACCGAGTCCCGTTGACGGCGCTCGTGCGGCGGTTGCACACCGCGACGTCAACGCTCTTGAGCACGTTCGACGTGCGGGTCACGAACGTGGAGGGCGTCGAGTTGCCCGTCGAGGCGGTCGAGGCGCTCTACACGGCTGCGGCCCAGGCGATGGTCAACAGTGCGCAGCACGGCGACGTGGCCGGGCGCCAGGTCGACCGGCAGGTGCGGATCGCGGGCATCTCGAGCGCGGCGTGCCGCATCGAGGTCGTCGACGACGGAGCCGGATTCGACCCCGCGACCGTGCCGCAGGAGCGGCTGGGACTGCGGGTCTCCATCGAGGAGCGCATGACGAACGCCGGGGGAGCGGCCCACGTCGTGTCCCGGCCGGGCGCCGGGACCTCCATCGTGCTGACCTGGCCGGGCCCGCTGCCGACGTCGGCGCCGACGCGCCCGTCCGAGGCGGGTGACGACACATGATCACCGTCCCCCGCTGGCTGATGCTCGTGCTCGCCGTCATGTTCTCGGCCTACCACGTCGTGCTCGGCATCTCGTCGCTCGACATCCCCCGAGACCCGTGGCCCGGCATCGTCGCCCTCGGCCTCTACGCGGTGGCGACGGTGCTCAGCCTGTGGCCGGTCGAGCGCATCCGGATGCCCGACTGGCTCGCCGCGTTCGACCTGGGCGTGAGCATCGCCATCCCGCTGCTCGTCACGAGCCAGCTCGACGCCTCGGCCGACAACGGCTACGCGACCTGGTACGTCGCGGCGGTCGGCACGCTCATGACCATCGTGGCTGCCCGACGGCAGCTCGTGATCGCGTGGGTCGGCGTCGCCGCGCTCGCCGTGCAGACCGTGGTCTGGGCGGGCTTCCCCGCACTCGGCGGGCTCGGGGTGGTCGGCAGCATCGTGTGGGTGGCGATCGCGCACATGCTCACCGCCGCGCTCGCGAACGCCGCGCGCGATGCGAAGCGCTACGCGCAGGCCGAGCGTGAGGCGGCCGCGTGGCAGGCCGCGCAGGACGCCCACGTCTTCGAGGGCCGGATGCGGCTCGCGCACACCAACCGGATCGCCGCGCCCATGCTGCGGCGCATCGCCGACCGCGGCGGCGTGCTCACCGACGAACAACGGCTCGAGTGCCGGATGCTCGAGGCGGCCATCCGCGACGAGATCCGCGGCCGCATGCTGCTCACCGACCTCGTGCGGATCGAGGTGCAGCGCGCGCGCGAACGCGGCGCGGTCGTGACGCTCCTCGACGAAGGCGGCATCGACGACCTCGAGGAGCCCGCCCGCGAACGCGTGCTCACACGCCTCGCCGAGGCCATCTCGACCTCGAACGCGGACCGCATCATCGCGCGCACCGCCGCCGACGGCTCGGCGATCGCCGTGACCGTCGTCGGGCTGCTCGTGCCCGACGGGCCGTCGAGCGTCGCGGGCGACGCGGAGGACGCCGAGGTCGAGCTCTGGCTCGAGATCCCGCGCGAGGCCTGACCGCGAAGCGAGAGCTGACCGCGAAGCGAGAGCTGACCCGGGGGCATGAGATGACCCGGGGCAGGGCTGACCGGGACATGAGATGACCCGGGGCATGAGAAAGGGGGCCGGTCGATGACCGGCCCCCTTCAAGCCCGAGTCACGGCGACAACCCGAATATCGCCCTGACTCGCCCCATATTCTTCGCGAGGCCGGTTACCCGTCCGGCGTTCGCGGGCGGCTCCGAAGAGCCTGCATCTTTATCTTGGGCCACCCCGTCTGAGGGAGATAGTCGTCATTTGGGGGGACAGGATGAGGACCTCACCGTCCCCATGAGCTCCAGCGGCCGGGACCCGGCTGCAGCGGCGTGCGCATGGCGCCTCCCGCGCGCACCCAGCGACCTGCGTCGCGGGTCGAGGTCGGCGCCGAGGACGCCGCAGCGCGGTCGGCGAGCACCGCCACGAGAACGGCCGTCACGGCGGCCGCCTCTTCTGCCGAGACCTCGGTGAGGAGCCTCAGGTCCGGTTCGTTCGTCTGGTCGGTCATCATGCCCTACAGGGGGATGTTCCCGTGCTTCTTGGGCGGCAGGCTGGCCCGCTTGGTCCGGAGCGTGCGCATCGCCTTGATGATCGCCACGCGGCTGGCCGAGGGCTCGATGACGCCGTCGAGCTCACCGCGTTCGGCGGCGAGGAAGGGCGACGCGACGTTGTAGGTGTATTCGTTCGCGAGGCGCGTGCGTACGGCCGCGACGTCTTCGCCGGCCTCCTCGGCGCGCTTGATCTCCGCGCGGTAGAGGATGTTGACAGCACCCTGGCCACCCATGACGGCGATCTCGGCGGTCGGCCACGCGAGGTTGAGATCGGCGCCGAGCTGCTTCGAGCCCATGACGATGTAGGCCCCGCCGTATGCCTTGCGCGTGATCACGGTCACGAGCGGAATCGTGGCCTCGGCGTAGGCGTAGAGCAGCTTGGCGCCGCGGCGGATGACGCCGGTCCACTCCTGGTCGGTGCCTGGCAGGTAGCCGGGCACGTCGACGAGGGTCAGGATCGGGATGCCGAAGGCGTCGCAGAAGCGCACGAACCTCGCGGCCTTCTCGCCCGCGGCGATATTGAGCGTGCCGGCCATCTGGCTGGGCTGGTTCGCGATGATGCCGACCGAGCGGCCGTCGATCCGGGCGAACCCGACGACGATGTTCGGTGCGAACAGCGGCTGCACCTCGAGGAACTCGCCGTCGTCGACGACGCCCTCGATGATCTCGTGCACGTCATAGGGCTGATTGGGCGAGTCGGGGATGACCGTGTCGAGCCGGCGGTCGCCGTCGGTCACCTCGAGGTCGACCTCGGTCTCGTAGACGGGCGCCTCGGTCATGTTGTTGTCGGGCAGGTAGGACACGAGCGCGCGAGCGTAGTCGAGGGCGTCGGACTCGTCGTTGGCGAGGTAGTGCGCGACGCCCGAGACGGTGTTGTGCGTCAGCGCACCGCCGAGCTCCTCGAACCCGACCTCCTCGCCGGTCACCGTCTTGATCACGTCGGGCCCGGTGACGAACATGTGGCTGGACTTGTCGACCATGATCACGAAGTCGGTGAGCGCGGGCGAGTACACGGCACCGCCGGCGGCGGGACCCATGATGATCGAGATCTGGGGGATGACCCCCGAGGCGGCGGTGTTGCGGCGGAAGATCTCACCGTACTTCCCGAGCGCGACGACGCCCTCCTGGATCCGGGCGCCGCCCGAGTCGAGGATGCCGATGATCGGAACGCCCGTCTTCAGCGCGAGATCCATGACCTTGATGATCTTCTCGCCCGCGACCTCGCCCAGCGACCCGCCGAAGATGGTGAAGTCCTGCGAGTAGACCGCGACCTGACGGCCGTGGATCGTCCCCGTGCCGGTCACGACGGCGTCGCCGTATGGGCGGCGAGACTCCATGCCGAAGGCGTGCGTGCGGTGACGGACGAACTCGTCGAGCTCGACGAACGAACCCGGATCCAGCAGCTCGGCGATGCGCTCGCGCGCCGTCATCTTGCCCTTCGCGTGCTGCTTCTCGATCGCCGCCTCGCCCGACGCCGTCACGGCCTCGTGATAGCGGCGCTTCAGGTCGGCGAGCTTGCCGGCGGTCGTGGAGAGGTCGGGGCCGTCGTCGATCGGTTCGGTCACGCGGTTCACTCTACCGGCGCCTCTCCCCGGCACTTCGTTGAGGGTTTCCTACAAATCGCCAGGCGGACACTAGCCTGAATCCCACACGTGCCGTTTTTGCCTATGTGCGCTGGAGGTGCCATGGACTGGGAGCGCTCCCGGGCTGCGGTCCCGCGTCTCGAGTTCCTCGAGCAGGCGGGGTCGACGAACGACGAGTTGCGGCTGGCGGCGAGCGGGCCGGATGCCTCGGCGTGGCCCCATGGCTCGGTGATCGTGACCGACGATCAGGTCGCCGGCCGCGGCCGGCTCGGGCGGACCTGGCTCGCACCGACCGGGAAGACGCTCGCGATCTCGGTGCTGATCCGTCCCACATCGCTGCCCGGCGCCTTCCCGGCCCAGGCGTACGGCTGGCTGCCGCTGCTCGCCGGGGCGGCGATGACCGAAGCGGTCCGCGCGGTCGTCGAGCGGGCGCACACCTCGGCCGCCGAGCCCGACGACGTCAGCGGAGGGCTCGAGGTCGAGCTGAAGTGGCCGAACGACGTGCTCATCTCGGGGTTCAAGGTGTGCGGCATCCTCTCCGAACTGCTGACCGAGGGTGACGTGGTCATCGGCAGCGGGCTCAACCTGACCCTCGACGAGCACGACCTGCCGACCCTCACGTCCACCTCGCTGCTGCTCGCGACGGGGGAGCGACCCGACGCCGACGCCGTCCTCGCCGACTACCTCGAACGGCTGTTGAGCTCGGTGCAGCGGTTCGCGGAGCACGGCGGCGATGCCATTGCGAGCGGCGTCGCCGACCGGGTGGCGCGGCTCTGCGGAACGCTCGGGCGGGACGTGCGTGTCGAGTTGCCCGGGGGCTCCGAACTGCTCGGAACGGCCGAGCGCATCGATCGCGACGGGCGGCTCGTGGTCAGAGACCGTGAGAACGGTGAGCCGCAGGCTGTCGCCGCGGGTGATGTGACGCACCTGCGCTATTAATGGGCGTATGAGCCGCCCTGCACCTGGAGGTTCCGAGCCGCCCGCGACGACCCCGGGTCCGCCCGGCCCGCCGGCGACGCCAGCGGCGCCCGAGCGGGTCGTCGCGCGCTTCCGCCGGAGTGCGCGCGTGCTGATCTTGCCGGTGCTGCTCATGATCGCCGCGGCGGGCGCAGCGGGCTACGCGCTGTTCGCCCTGACCGAGCCGTGGCAGCGGCTCGCCGTTGGCGCGGGCGCGATCCTCGTGGTGCTGCTCGGAACGCTGCTGCCGTTCCTCGCCTGGCTCACCCGCCGATGGACGCTGACGACCCGTCGGATCATCCAGCGATCGGGAGTGTTCGCGCGCTCGCGTCAGGAGCTGCAGCTGCACCGCGCCCACGAGGTGACCGTGCGGCGCACGCCCGGCCAGCGCATGTTCGGAGCCGGCGACGTGCGGATCACGACCGCGCACGAGCGGCCGCTCGTGCTGCATGACGTGCCCGGCCCGCTGCTCGTGCAGGCCGCGCTGGACGAGCTGATCGACCGATCGCACCGCGGGGCGGCGGCCGAGCGCCGCGTCGATCCGCCGGACCCCGACGTCGACACGGTGCTGTGGGGCACGCGCTGACCGCAGTGGGCATCGAGGGTCGCTGGAGCGCGTACAGTGGTCGGGCGGCGCTCGCGTGAACCCGACGCGAGCCGCGAGAGAGGTTCACGTTGGGCGAGTGCATCCACGGTTTCGACGACGGCCTGTGCGCCATCTGCTTCCCGCCGAAGGCGCCTGAGCCGCCGGCCGCGGCACCCGTGAAGGCGAGGGCGCCACGGGCGACGGGTCGCGCGACGAAGTCGGCCGGCGGCCCGCCCGTCCGCCCCGCTGCGCGGTCGTCGAGGCTCACGGCGGAGCCTCCGGTCGACCCGGCGAAGCTGCGCGTGTACCACCTCACGCATCTGGACAACCTGGCGCGGATCCTCGGCACCGGCGCGCTGCTGCCCGACTCCGGCGATCCTTCGGCGTCGCCCGCGGTCGACATCGCCGCGCCCGCGGCGCGCGACTATCGCCGCACCGCATCGGTGGGTGAGGGTGGGACGACGCTCGCGGGCTACGTCCCCTTCTTCCTCAGTGTCGACGCCCACCTGTGGCTCGCCATCCGGGACGGCGAGCCCGATCCGCGGCTCGCGCCCGTGCCCGCGGGCGAGACCCGGCCCGCGGCCGACTTCGTGCTGCTCGTGAGCTCGGTCGCCCAGGCGCTCGGCGCGCGCGCCGCCGTCACCGAACAGGTCATCGCCGCGGCATCCGACGCCTCGCTCCCCGGGGCCGAGCTCGCAGTCGGCTGGCACGAGGCCGAGCGCGTGCTGCGCCGCATCGCGGTGGACGAGGAGGGGCTCGCCTCGGGTGAGCTGCTCGTCAAGGGCGACGTGCCCCTCGAGCGCATCCAGCTCATCGCGGTGGCGAACGACCGGGTCCGCGATCGGGTGCGCGCGGCGCTGTCCGCGGTCGGGGTGAAGACCCGGGTCGCGGTCTACCCGCCCTGGTTCCAGACGTCGCAGTGATCAGGCCGCGGAATTCGCGGACGTATTCACTCGCATATGATTCTTTGGTGTTTGTCGCGCGTCCGGCAGGCATCGAGGGTCGAAAGAGAGTGCAATGCGGCAGAAGTTCCTGCGGATCATCCGGGTGGTGCTGCGCGGGCGATATGACGACGTTCGCTCGCGCGTGCTGGGGCAACCCAAACCGACCAGCGATGCCGAGCGCGCGCAGCGCCTGCTGGACCTCGGCGTCTTCGACCCCGAGTTCTACCGTGCCTCGGCCCACGTCGACGCCACCGACCGTCTCGATCTCGCACTGCACTTCGTCACCGACGGTTCGCACTTCGGCTATTCGCCGCACCCGCTGATCGAGCTCGACTACTTTCCGACCGAGGTCAGGCACGCCGTCGAACGCGGCGAGACGGACGGGCTCGTCGCCCATGTGCAGAGCGACTGGGCGAGGGAGCACGCGTGGGGTCCGCTGTTCGACCCGCGTGAGTTCGCGATCGCCGAGCCGCCGGCCGACGCGTTGCGGCACCTCCATCCGAACGCCCCGCTCCCGGTGCCCAACGGTTTCGAGGGCCCGATCCCCACCTGGAAGCAGGCGAGGGCGCGCGCGATCGAACACGCCGTCGCCATCTCGAAGCAGCGGATGTACCGGACCGCGGTGGCAGACCCCGATTGGGACGCGGAAGGCGAGGCCGCCTGGATCGCCGAGATCTCCGCGCACCCGCTCGCGACCGAGGCGGGTGCGCCGCTCGTGTCGATCGTCATGCCCGTCTGGAACCGCGTCGACACGGTCGGCGAGGCGATCGAGTCCGTGCTCGCGCAGTCGCTCGCCGAGTGGGAGCTGCTCGTGGTGGACGACGGCTCCACCGACGGGAGCATCGAGACCGTTCGGCGCTACGCCGCCGACGACCCGCGCATCCAGCTGATCGAGCGCCAGCATGTCGGGGTGTGTGCCGCGCGCAACGCGGGTATCGAAGCCGCGCAGGGGGAGCTGGTCGCGTTCCTGGACTCCGACAACGCCTGGACGCCGCAGTTCCTGGAGCTCAGCGCCAAGGCCATGCGCTCGGGCGGTCACGCCGCCGTCTACAGCGCGGTCGAGCTCATCGACCACGGCGGCACCTCGACATACCGCGGGCTCCAGGTCGAGCGGTCCGACCTGCTCATCGAGAACTCGATCGACATGAACTGCCTCGTCACGACGACCGAGGCGATCCGCGCGATCGACGGGTTCGACACGTCGCTCCGCCGCTGGGTCGATCACGATCTCGTGCTCCGGCTCGCGGCCGCCGTCACGCTGACCTATCTGCCGTTCATCGGCTGCCGCTACTCGCACAACGACCGTCTCGATCGGATCACGATCAGGGAGTCCTCGCATTGGCAGTTCGTGGTGCTCGGCAACGCGCTCCTCGACTGGGACCAGGTCCTCACCGACGTCGACTCCCGAGTCCCGGGCCGGGTCAGTGTCGTGGTGCTCGCCTATCAGGACCACCACCGGACCGTCCGGGCGATCGACTCCGTGTTGCGGACCACGGGCGATGAGGTCGAGATCGTGGTCGTGGACAACGGGTCCCGCCACGCGGTCGGCCGTTCGCTCGACGCCAGGTACGGCGAGCACCCCCGGGTGGCCTATCACCGCCTGGCGCGGAACTACAACTTCGCGACCGGCTCCAACGTCGGATTCGCGCGCTCGTCCGGTGAGTTCGTGATGTTCCTGAACAACGACACCGAGGTCCGCGAGGGCTGGCTCGAGCCGCTCGTCGAACGTCTGACCCGACGCGAGGCGTTCGCCGTGCAACCGCTCATGACCTATCCGAACGGCACGGTGCAGACCGCGGGAACGGTCTTCACCGTGCCGGACGGGCTCGCCAGCCACTTCCTCGCACGCCACCCCGTGCAGGATGCGCTCCGGCACGACGGCATGGGCTTCCACGCCGTCACGGCCGGCGCGATGCTGACGCGCGCTGCCGATTTCGCCCGGCTCAAGGGGTTCGACCCGATCTATGCCAACGGCCTCGAGGATGTCGACTTCTGTCTGCGCGCCGGCGCCGCCTTCGGCGGCACGTTCGAGGTGGAGTCCCGCTCCGTGGTCGTCCACGAGGAGAGCCAGTCGCCCGGGCGGTTCGCGCGCGAGGGCGAGAACCGCAGGCTGTTCCTGCAGCGGTGGCGCGGAAGGTTGCCGCGTCCCCAGGTCGACCAGTTCGCGAAGCTCTCGTTCGAGGTCGTCCACCTGTCGCCTGAGGTGGACGTCGAGTACGGCATGGCCCGTCCCCTGCTCGCCCGGTCGACCACGCCCGCGCCGGGTGCGACCACGCCGAGCCTCCGCTGGGCGATCAAGATCGGGGCGGACAACAGTCCCGCCGGTGACCTGTGGGGCGACGTGCCGTTCGCCGACGAACTGGCCCGAGCGCTGGGCGCAGCGGGTCAAGACGCCGTCATCGACCGGTTCGGGGCCTTCGGCCGGCCGACCTCCTACCTCGACGATGTGGTGCTCACGATCCGTGGCCGTCATCCGGTGCATCCGCAGGCGGGTCGAACCAATGTCCTCTGGGTGATCAGCCGCCCCGAGCTCGTCGACGTCGCCGAGGTCCAGGCGTACGACCTGGTCTTCTCGGCGTCCCCGAAGTGGGCCGAGTGGATGTCGAAGGCGTCCGGCAGGCGGGTCGACGTCCTGCTGCAGGCGAGCGACCCTTCGCGGTTCGCGTGGCAGGACGATGCCGCACGCGGCCCCGAGGCGCTCTTCGTCGGCGGCCCGCGGCCGGGTGCGGGCCGGAGGATCGTGAGCGATGCGGTCGCCGCCGACCTTCCGCTCGCGGTCTGGGGGCCGGGCTGGCCGTCCTACGTCCCCGGCGATCTGGTCAAGGGTGAGTTCCTGCACTGGGCGGATGTCCCCGGCGCGTACCGCGCCGCCGACGTCGTGCTCAACGACCACCTCGAGGGCATGTCTCAGTGGGGCTTCATCTCGAACCGCATCTTCGACGCCGTCGCGAGCGGCGCCGCGGTGATCACCGACGAGGTCGACGGACTCGAGATGTTCGGCGGCTCGGTCGTCTCCTACTCCTCGCCCGACGAGCTCAGGGCGCTGTTCGAGGACCGGAGCTGGCGGCCGTCGGAGGAACGACGCCGGGAGCTCTCGGCGCAGATGCATCGCGAGCACTCGTTCGAGGCCCGCGCCACGACCCTCCTCGATGCCGTCCTCGCGCACCGCGCGGAGCTCGGCTTCCCGGGCTGACGCCGCGTCGCGCTCAGTCGGTACGCGCCTCGGCCCGGGCGGCCAGGGCGTCACGGTGCTGCCGGAGTGCGTCGCGATCCGTTCGCAGGGCCGTGTGCTCGCGTCGAAGGGCGTCGCGATCGTCGCGGAGCGCGGCGGCCTCGTCGCGGAGGGCGGCGGCCTCGTCGCGGAGCGCGCTCGCTTCCCGGCGGAGCGCGTCGAGTTCGCCGTGGAGCCCGGAGACCTCCTGCTCGAGCGCGCGCTGACGCTCGCTCAGACGACGACGCTCGGCCGTCGTGGCCTCGACGAGCGCGAACACCGCGTCGCGATCGCGTCGGAACCGCTCGGCCTCGCCGATCAGCTCGTCCATTCGACCACCTGCTCGATCTGCTCGCGGAGGGCGCGCTCGGCGGTGAGCTCGAGCGCTGCCGAGGTCTCGTCCGCACGCGTCCGCGTGTCGTCGGCGAGGGCCGTTCGCGCGGCGGACGGCAGCGCCGCCGGTTCGACGCCGAACGGCATGGCCGGGTCCCACTCGGCGGCGTACCCGTCGAGCTTGGCCGTGGAGAGCCCGATTCGCGGAACCCGGAAGGCCGCGCTGACGACCCGGCCGTGCAGGGACGTGCCGATCCAGAGCGCCGCTGAGGCGATCTCTGCGACGAGCACCTCGGGCTCTCGGCCGGTGATGACGCGGACCCGAGCGCGACCGGCACGTCTGAGCTCGTCGGCCATGACCTCGTAGCGGGCGAGGGAATCGTGTCCGGGAGCGATCCCGGCGGCGAAGAACGCGATCTCGAACGGCGCGATCGCCTCGGTCGCGAGCAGCGCCTCGATGAACGCATGCTCGGTGTGCGCGTCGAGCGCACGTTCGGAGATCTGCACGAGCACCTTCGGCTCGGCGGCGTGCTCGGCGGGCACGAGTGAACGGATGGCGTGGACGACGTCGGGCGCGAGCCGGTGCGGCTGCTCGAGCTCATCGAGCAGCCGGCTCGAGGCGCGATCCCGGACGGTGATCGCGTCGGCCCGGACGACGGCCGACCGGAAGGCCGCGAGCCCGGTCTCGTCGAGAGCGGCCGCGCCGGCGAGGCCGACGGAGTGCAGCACCGAGCGGGCCCGTTCCTGTGCGACCCATCCGTCCAGGTCGGGAAGATAGGCCGGCCCGGTGAGGTCACCGCCGCTCAGCACCTGTGTGATCGCGGTCCGGCCGGCGTCGCCGGCCTCGCGGTAGATGCGGAACTCATCCTCGGTGAGGGAGAAACGGTAGGCGCTCTCCTGGTCGACGCCGCCGAGCTCGCCGCCGACCGACCAGACCACGTCGAAGGCGTGCCGGCTGAGCAACGGCGGGAAGGCGGGCACGAATCGGCCGAGGGTCCCGCTCATGTCGGCCGCGGACGGTGCCGCGGCCAGCGTGGTCACCCCGGCAGCACGCAGCCGGTGTTCGGTCAGACGCAGGAAGAGCAGATCGCCGAAGTTGTCGCGTTCGAACGCCCCGACGAGCATGACCGTGGCCGGGGACCCGGGTGTCGACATATGCCGCAGTCTATTCGAAGGCCCGCTCGGTGACCGGGGTGACCTGGTTCCGCGCGGCGGGCAGCCGGGCGTCCGCGGGCGTCGTGGGGGGCGGCGCTTCCGGCTCGGGCTCTTCGAACAGCGAGCGCTGGGCGGCCTCGACGCGCGCGAGGTTGGAGAGCCCGTCCGTGCGGTGGTGCCCGAAGACCCAGTAGCGGTACAGCAGGAACCGGAAGGCCGTGCCGAGCGCGAGCCCGACGACGTTCGAGGCGAGGTTGTCGGCGATGAGGCTCGTGTAGCCGAGCAGGTGATGGCTCACCCAGAGACAGCCGAGCGCGATGACCATGCCGCCGATGGAGACCGCGACGTACTCGGCGAACTCGCGCAGGTAGTTGCGGCGGCGGTGCGAACGGAAGGTCCAGTACCGGTTGCCGATCCAGTTGAACACGATCGCGACCGAGGTCGAGATGGTCTTCGCGCCGATCGCGGACTGGGCCCAGTCGTCGGCGCCGAACAGGCCGAGCCGCAGCGCGTTGAAGAGCGCGACGTCGATCACGAGGCCGAGCACCCCGACGACGCCGAACTTCAGCGCGTAGGTGATCAGGCCGTCCCACGCCCGCCCGAGCAGGCCGCCCCCGCGCCGTATCACCGGGCCAGGATAGTCGCGTGCGGCTCGGCTTAGACTGTGAAGTCGCGGTCCTGTGGATGACATCCCGGGACCAGAGAGCACGCAATCAGGGAAACGGGGTCGATCGGGTGCGGGTCGGAGTGATCGGTGGCGGTCAATTGGCGCGGATGATGATCCCCGCCGCGATCGAGCTCGGAGTCGAACTCCGTGTGCTCGCCGAGACCGAAGGGATGTCGGCGGCACTCGCCGCAGACCGGGTGGGCGACTACACGGATGTCGCGACGGTGCTCGACTTCGCACGCGGGGTCGACGTGATCACCTTCGACCATGAGCACGTCCCGCAGGACGTGCTGCGGGCGCTCGTCGACGCCGGCGTCCCGGTGCGACCGGGCCCGGGCGCCCTCGCGGTGGCGCAGGACAAGATCCTCATGCGCGAGCGGCTCTCCGAGCTCGGGCTGCCCGTGCCCGACTGGGCCCGTGTCGAGACCCCGGCCCAGCTCGACGAGTTCATCGCCGCGCACGGCGGCGTGGCGGTCGTGAAGACGCCGCGCGGCGGGTACGACGGCAAGGGCGTGCGCGTTGTGCGCTCGGCTGGCGAGGTCGCGGAGTGGTTCGCCACGATCGCGGAGGACGGACAGCCCGGAGCCCTCCTCGTCGAGGAGCTCGTCGAGTTCCGCCGTGAGCTCGCACAGCTCGTCGCTCGCCGCCCGAGCGGCGAGGTCGCGGCGTGGCCGCTCGTCGAGACGATCCAGGTCGGCGGCGTGTGCAGCGAGGTCATCGCGCCCGCGCCGAAGTCGGCGGGTCGCATCGCCGACCTCGCGGGCGACATCGCCTTCGCGGTCGCCGAGGGGCTCGACGTGACCGGCGTGCTCGCGGTCGAGCTGTTCGAGACCGTGGACGGCCGCGTCCTCGTCAACGAGCTCGCCATGCGCCCGCACAACAGCGGCCACTGGTCGATGGACGGCGCGACCACCGGACAGTTCGAGCAGCATCTGCGCGCCGTGCTCGACCTCCCGCTCGGCGGCACGGGCACGCACGCGCCATGGGCCGTGATGGTGAACATCCTGGGCGGTCCCGAGGAGGGCACGCTCGCCGACCGCACGCCCGCCGCGCTCGCCGGACATCCGACCGTGAAGCTGCACGCCTACGGGAAGTCGCCCCGGCCGGGCCGGAAGGTCGGGCACGTGACGGCCATCGGCGCCGACCTCGACGACGTCGTGTACGAGGCGCGCGCCGCCGCGATGGAGTTCCAGGGCTGACGCCGAGTGGCGCTGCGGGGTTCTCACAGCGCCCAGCCCTACACTCGATCGGGTGACTGAGACGAACAACGCGCCACTCGTCGGCGTCGTGATGGGCTCCGACTCCGACTGGGGCGTCATGCGCGAGGCATCCGAGCTGCTCGAGCAGTTCGGCGTGCCGCACGAGGTCGAGGTCGTCTCGGCGCATCGCACTCCCGAGAAGATGATCGCCTACGGCAAGCAGGCGGCCGGTCGCGGGTTGAAGGTCGTGATCGCCGGCGCCGGCGGCGCCGCGCACCTGCCCGGCATGCTCGCCTCGGTCACGACGCTTCCGGTCGTCGGGGTTCCCGTGCCGCTCTCGCGACTCGACGGACTCGACTCGCTGCTCTCGATCGTGCAGATGCCGGCCGGCGTGCCGGTCGCGACCGTGTCGATCGGCGGCGCGCGCAACGCGGGGCTCATCGCCGTGAAGATCCTCGCGACCGCCGACCCCCGGCTCGCCGACGCGCTCGCCGGCTACGCGGACGACCTCGCCGCCATGGTCGAGGAGAAGAACGAACGGCTGAAGCAGTCCCGATGACCCTCGCCGCCAGCCCGATCCGTTTCCCGGACACCGCCTCGCGTCCCCTGATGACGCGACGCGCGTGGTGGCTCGTCGTGCTCAACTTCCTGATCCCGGGTGCGCCGCAGGTGCTCGCGGGCAACCGCCGGCTCGGCCGGTTCGGGCTAGGTGCGACCCTGACGCTCTGGGCGCTCGCGGTGGTCGCCCTCGTGGTCTGGCTGCTCTGGCCGACCGTGCTGCTCTCGGCGTTCTCGCAGTCCTGGTCGCTCTGGATCGTGGCCGCGCTGCTCGCGTTCTATGCGGTGCTCTGGGTCGTGCTCACGTTCGACACGCTGCGACTCGTGCGCCTGGTGAAGACCGCGCCGACGGCGCGCGGCTGGATCGCGGGCCTGACGACGGTGGTCATGATCGCCCTGTCCGGCACCGCGGCGTACGGCGCGTACATCGCGACGACGGCGAGCGGATTCCTCGCCTCGGTGTTCGTCGCGGGCCCCTCCGAACCGCCGATCGACGGCCGGTACAACATCCTGCTGCTCGGCGGCGATGCCGGCCCCGACCGCGACGGCCTGCGCCCCGACAGCATCCGTGTGGTGAGCATCGACGCCGAGACCGGCCAGGCGGTCACGATCGGCCTGCCCCGCAACATGGAGGACGTGCCGTTCGACGACACCTCGCCCCTGCGCGCGGTCTACCCCGAAGGGTATGGCGCGATCGACGGCTGCGAGGTCGACGTGTGCCTGCTCAACTCGATCTACACCGAGGTCGAGCTGAAGAGCCCCGAGATGTACCCCGATGCGGTGGCCGAGGGGAGCGAGCCCGGCATCGAGGGCATGCGCGATGCCGCCGAGGGCATCACCGGCCTGCAGATCCAGTACTACGTGCTCATCGACATGGCGGGCTTCCAGCAGCTCATCGACGCGCTCGGCGGGGTCACCGTGAACGTGCCGGAAGACGTCCCGATCCACGCCGACGAGACGTTCACGACCGTCGCCGAGTGGATCCCGGCGGGGGAGCAGCACATGGACGGCTACCACGCGCTCTGGTACGCGCGCTCGCGGCACGGCACCAGCGACTACGACCGGATGGCTCGACAGCTCCAGATCCAGGAGGCCGTGCTCGCGCAGTTCAACGCCGCGAACGTGCTCACGAAGTTCCAGGAGATCGCCGCAGCGGGCTCGCAGGTCGTGAAGACCGACGTCCCGCAGTCGATGCTCGGCTATTTCGTGGATCTCGCGGGCAAGACCAAGGAGCTGCCGATCATCGACGTGCCGCTCACACCCGACAACGGCTTCGATCCGGAAGACCCCGACTACGCGTACGCGCTGGGGCTCGTGCAGCAGGCGGTCGCGCCGCCGCCGACCGCGGAGCCCGCCGACGGCTGACCCGCCCGGCGGCAGGCGACTCAGAGGTCGGCGTGCAGCTGCCAGACGCGCTCGGCCGAGTCGGTCCAGGTGAATGCGCGTGCCCGGTCGTGCCCGGCGATCACGAGCCGCTCGGCGAGCGCCGGCCCGTCGACGACGGCCGTGATGGCCGCGAGCAGGCCGTCGACGAAGTCGTCGTCGTCGTCGACCGCGAGCCCGGCGTCCGCCGCGACCTCGGCGTACGCGGGGATGTCGGAGTGGACGACCGGCACGCCGAGGCTGAACGCCTCGATGAGCGAGGTGCCCGAGCCCTCGTCGTGGCTCGGGGCGACGAACGCGGTCGCGCCGGAGAGCACGGCGGCGAGCAGCCCCGGCTCGGGGTCGTCGACGTGGTGCACGCGATCGGGTGCGACGCCGGCCTCCTCGGCCGCGGTCGCGAGGTGCTGCTCGCCCCACGACTCGGGCCCGATCACGACCAGCGGAAGGTCGGGCGCGTCCGGCCGGCCGAGTGCGGCGAGGACGTCGACCACGCCCTTCCGCGGCTCGAGCGTCCCGGACACCACGAGGTACTCCGACGGCAGGCCGAGCTCGTCGCGCCGGCACGACGCGTCGGCGCCGACCTCGAGCCCGTCGCGCGGTGCGGTCGGGATGACGCGGACGCGGTCGCCGAGATCGGCGACCATGCCGAGCTGGTCGGCGAGCGCGTGCGTCGGGACGACGACGGCGTCGGCGTGCTTGCGGGCACGCTTCAGCATGCCCTTGTGCCACGCCACGGACGTGCCGCTCAGCGCCTCGGGATGCGTCCACGCGAGCAGGTCGTGCACGGTGACCACGATCTGGGTGCCTTCGTCGCGCGAGTGCTTGCGCAGCGGGGCGAACAGGTTCGGCGCGTGCACGAAGCCGGCGCTCTGGGGCGTCGGCACGCCGAGCTGCCAGGCGGCGGCGAGCTCACGGCGGGGGAGCGGCGCCCGCACGAGCTCGGCGAGGCCGGGGACCTCGTGCTGCACGCGTTCGAGCTCCTCGGGCGGCGCAGCCGAGACGAGCCCCTCGACGAGGCATCCGTCCGGCGCGGTCGCGACGATCGCGCGTGCGAGGTCGCGGGCGTACCGGCCGACGTACCCGGGAACGGGTGCGACGATCGGGTCGACGATGAACCGCAGGGTCGTGGTCACGGTCCGCCTCCTCGGGTGGCTGCTCGGGTCAGGATCTGGTCAGGTACCGCCGGAGACCGGCGGGGATGGGACCGCGGATGCGGAAGAAGCCGTGCACGCCGCCGACGACCGTGGCGACGAGGTGCCGCCAGCGCTGCGGCCCGCTCGTCACGGCGTCGAGCGCGGGCCCGATCTGCCGTTTGACGACCGCGGCCGCCCAGCGCGGGTGGCGACGGGCGGTGCGGTAGACCAGGTCGATGTTGTTCCGCACGATGTAGTACTGCCGGAACGGCGAGTGGTATTGGTACTCGAACGCGCCGGTGCGGTTCCGCCGCCGCAGACCGAACGGGCGGAACGGCACCATCTCGCCCAGCTCATGGGCGATGTCCGTGCCGCGCGCGATCGCGATGCGGAACCCGCGGTCGCGCACCCGGATGCAGTACTCGGTGTCGACGCAGTCGATCACGAGGCGTTCGTCGAAGAGCCCGGCCCGTTCGAACACCTCGCGCGCGACGACGAACCCGGACTGGATCGCCTCGGGCACGAGCCCGAGCCCTTCCGGCGACGTCCAGGTCGGCAGCGACGGCTGGCCGTTCACCCGGTCGGCGCAGACGATGCCGAGCCTCGTCACGGGGTTCGCCGCGCGGAACGTGGCGAGGCAGTCGGCGACGTAGTCGGCCGGGAGATCGGTGTCCTGGTCGGTGGTGACCACGAAGTCGGCGCCGTCGGCGAGCGCCTCGCGCACGCCGGCGTTGAGCGCACCCGCGATGCCACGGTTGCGACCCAGCCTGACGACGGATGCCTCGAGCCCCTCGATCTCGGCGAGCACACCGTCGGCGGCGGGGCCGGAGCCGTCGTCGACGACGATCAGCCGGTCGACCTGGGCGCGGAGCGCCCGCATGTGCGCGACGACGTCGTGGTCGGGGTGGTACGTCGGCACGACGGCGATCACACGCGGCACTTCGGTCCTTCCGGGTCGAACGGACGTGGGGCGTGCCCGGGCGAGACCGGTCACCCAGATTAGAGTAGTTGATGGCCATTCGGCGGAAGGACGAGCACCCTGGTGAACCAGAGCTGGCATTCGGCGCGCGAGGTCGTGCTCGATGAGACCGAGCGTCGCCGGCTGGCCGAGCTCGCCGACGCGGACCGCGTCGTCGCCGAGCGGGCGGCCGAGCGCTACGGGCTCGTCGTCGAACACCCGGAACTGACCCTGCAGCGGCGGATCCGCGGCGGGGTCATGCGCCGGGTGCGGGCGACCGGCGCACCAGCGCTCGCGAAGAAGGTCCTGAGCCGTTCGCGTCGCGAGCTGTGGCGTGCCCGCGGACGCACGATCCCCGCCGAGACCGGGTCGGCGACGCTGCGCGTCGCGCCCGCGCCAGAGACCGCGACCGAGGGCGCGCGCCTGCTCGCCGAGACCACCGAGCCGTACCTCGCGCTGCTGCGGCCGGGCACCCGGCTCGCGCCGGGCGCGACCGCCGCGATCGAGCGGGCGGCCGGCGAGCACCCCGGCGCCGAGGTGTTCGTCGGCGACTCGCGCCGGGCGAACGGCGTGCCGACGCTCGCGCCCGACCACTCGGTGTTCCGGCTGCGCGAGATCGACGAGCTCGGCCCTGTGGTCGTGCTGGCCGTCGCGGCACTCCGCGATCGCGGCGGCTTCCGCGCCGAGGCCGACGGGGCCGAGCTGCTCGATGTCGTGCTCCGGGCCGACCCCGACCGGGTCATCCGCCTGCGTCATGACCTCGGGATCGGCGAGCCGCACGACCTGCCGTCCGGCGAGGGCGCCGAGCGCGCCGCGGCGGTCGTGGCGGCGAGCCTCGAACGCGACGCGGTCGACGCGGACGTCACCGCCGTCGGCGGCATCCGCGAGGTCGCCTATCGACCGTCCGGCACCCCGATGGTCTCGATCATCGTCCCGACGCGCGGCGGCAGCGACCGGGTCGCGGGGCGCGAGCGCACGTTCGTCGTCGAGGCCGTCCGCGGCATCGTCGAACGTACGACCTGGCCCGACTACGAGCTCGTGATCGTCGCCGACGACCCCACCCCGCAGTCGGTCGTCGACGAGCTCGAGACGATCGCGGGAGACCGGCTCCGGCTCGTCCGATGGAGCGAACCGTTCAACTTCAGCGCGAAGATGAACCGCGGTGCGGCGGTCGCCCGCGGCGAATACCTGCTCATGCTGAACGACGACGTCGAGCTGCTCACGCCCGACTGGCTCGAGCAGCTCGTCGGCGCGGTGCAGCAGCCGGGCGTGGGCCTCGTCGGTGCCGCCCTGTACTTCGAGGACGGCTCGATCCAGCACCTCGGGCACCGCTACGAGCGCGGCGCGCCGGGGCACGTCGGGTTCGGGCTGACGCCCGGCGCGCTCGTGAACCCCGACCAGCTCGCCGCCACGCGCGAGGTCTCGGGGGTGACGGCCGCGTGCGCGCTGGTGCCGGCCCGGGTGTTCGCCGAGGTCGGCGGGTTCAGCGACGAGTTCGCGGGCAACTACAACGACGTCGACCTGGCCCAGAAGATCGGCGACCGCGGACTGCACATCCTCGTGCTCGGCCGCGTGAAGCTGTACCACTTCGAGTCGCGCACGCGCGACGCGAAGGTGCTGCCGCATGAGACCGACCGGCTGCAGGCCAGGTGGGGCCGAAGGCTGCAGCACGACCGCTTCGCGCGGTGAGCCTCCCGTCGGTCGAGTGGCGAAGCGTATCGAGACCGGGTCACCGGGTCTCGATACGCTCGCTGGCGCTCGCTACTCGACCAGCGAGCAGGCGATCACGCGAGGACGCCGGCCTCGTTCGCAGCCGTGAGCGCCTCGCGCCAGTCGCGCATGGGTGCGAGGCCGGCGCGCGTCCAGGCGTCGTGGCCGAGCACGGAGTACGCGGGGCGCGGCGCGGGCCGCACGAAGGCCGAGCTGTCGGTCGTGGTGATGCGCTCGGGGTCGAGCCCGGCCTCCTCGAGCACGGCGCGCGCGAAGCCGTACCAGCTCACCTCCCCGCTGTTCGTGCCGTGGTAGATGCCGCCGGGCGCGTCCGCGTCGAGCAGGGCCACGATCTGGCGCGCGAGGTCACCGGTCCAGGTCGGCTGGCCGACCTGGTCGTCGACGACCGACCAGGTGTCCTTCGACTCGGCGAGCTTCAGCATGGTCTTGGCGAAGTTCGGGCCGTGCGCGCCGTAGAGCCACGCCGTGCGCACGATGAACGTGGCGCCCGGGTTCGCCTCGAGCGCCATGCGCTCGCCAGCGGCCTTGGTGCGGCCGTACGCGGAGATCGGGCCGTACGGCTGGTCCTCGGCGTAGGGCGAGGTCGCGCTGCCGTCGAACACGTAGTCGGTCGAGACCTGGACCAGGCGCGCGCCGGCGAGCGACGCCGCCGCGGCGAGGTTGGCCGCGCCCGTCGCGTTCACCGCGTAGGCGTCGTCCTCGTGGGACTCGGCGTCGTCGACCTTCGTGTAGGCGGCCGCGTTGATCACGACGTCGTGGCCCGCGACGGCGTCGCGGGTCGCGGACGCATCCGTCACGTCGAGATCCGCGCGACCCAGCGCGGTCACGTCGCGACCGGCGAGCGCCTCCTGCAGGTCGCGGCCGAGCATGCCGGATGCCCCGGTGATGAGGTATCGCATCGACTACTGCCCCTGCTCGCGGTAGCGGGCCTCGGTCTGGTCCTTCTGCGGGGCCCACCAGGATTCGTGCTCGCGGTACCAGGCGATGGTGTCGGCGAGCCCGGACGCGAAGTCGCTGAACTGCGGCTGCCAGCCGAGCTCGGTGCGCAGCTTCGTCGAGTCGATCGCGTAGCGCAGATCGTGACCCGGGCGGTCGGTGACGTGGTCGTAGGCGTCGGAGGGCTGCCCGAGCTCAGTGAGGATGAGCTCGACGACCTCCTTGTTGTTCTTCTCGCCGTCGGCGCCGATCAGGTAGGTCTCGCCGATCTCGCCCTTCTCGAGGATCGTGAGCACCGCCGACGAGTGGTCGTTCGCGTGGATCCAGTCGCGTACGTTCTCGCCCTTGCCGTAGAGCTTCGGCCGCTCGCCGCGGAGCACGTTCGTGATCTGACGCGGGATGAACTTCTCGACGTGCTGGTACGGGCCGTAGTTGTTCGAGCAGTTCGAGATGGTCGCCTGCAGCCCGAACGAGCGCACCCACGCACGGACCAGCAGGTCGCTGCCGGCCTTCGTCGACGAATACGGGCTCGACGGGTTGTACGGGGTCTGCTCGGTGAACCGCTCGGGGTCGTCGAGCTCGAGGTCGCCGTACACCTCGTCGGTCGAGATGTGGTGGAAGCGGCGGTTGTGGCGGCGCGCCGCCTCGATCAGCGTGTACGTGCCGATGATGTTCGTGTCGAGGAACGGGCGCGGGTCGGAGAGCGAGTTGTCGTTGTGGCTCTCGGCGGCGTAGTGCACGACCGCGTCGTGCTCGGCGACGAGGCCGTCGACGAGCGGTGCGTCGGCGATGTCGCCCTTGACAAAGCGGAAGCGGTCTTCCGGCAGACCCTCGAGCGAGGCGAGGTTGCCCGCATAGGTGAGCTTGTCGAGCACCGTCACCGAGTGGTCGGTGTTCGCCAGGACATAGTGCACGAAGTTCGAGCCGATGAAGCCGGCGCCGCCGGTGACGAGGAGATTTGACACCCGGTCATCTTAGCCAGGCGAGCCTGGAAGCTCGCGGCGGGCCGAGCCCGAACGCGGCCCCTCGACCTGGGATTGCTACACTCTCGGGGTGCAGATCCGCGAACTGAAGATCCCCGACAGCTACGAGATCACCCCGAAGCAGTTCGGCGACGACCGCGGAGTGTTCCTCGAGTGGTACCGGTTCGACCGGCTCGAAGAGACCATCGGTCACCCGCTCCAGCTCGCGCAGGGCAACACCTCGGTCTCCAAGCGCGGCGTCGTGCGAGGCATCCACTTCGCCGACGTGCCGCCCAGCCAGGCGAAGTACGTGACCGCGACCCATGGGGCCGTGCTCGACTTCGTGATCGACATCCGCGTCGGCTCGCCGACGTTCGGCCAATGGGACTCGGTGCTCCTCGACGACCAGGATCGCCGTGCGATCTACCTCGCCGAGGGTCTCGGGCACTGCTTCATCGCGCTCAGCGACGACGCGACCGTCAGCTACCTCGTGACCTCGACGTTCAACGCCGAGCGCGAGCACGGGATCAACCCGCTCGACCCCACCGTCGGGCTCGAGTTCCCGGTCGACGCGGCCGACCTGCTGCTCTCACCGAAAGACACCGCGGCACCCAGCCTCGAAGAGGCCGCAAGCTCGGGACTGCTGCCGACCTGGGACGCCGCTCGGGCGTACTACGCCTCCCTCAACGAAGGAAAGTGACGCTCGATGCGTGGAATCATCCTGGCCGGCGGCTCCGGCACCCGACTCTGGCCGATCACCAAGGGCATCTCGAAGCAGCTGATGCCCATCTACGACAAGCCGATGATCTACTACCCGCTGTCGACGCTCATGATGGCGGGCATCAACGAGATCCTCGTGATCACGACGCCCGAGTACAACGACCAGTTCAAGGCGCTGCTCGGTGACGGCTCGCACCTCGGCATCCGCATCGAGTACGCCGTGCAGCCCTCGCCCGACGGCCTCGCGCAGGCGTTCATCATCGGCGAGGAGTTCATCGGCGACGAGTCGGTCGCGCTCGTGCTCGGCGACAACATCTTCCACGGATCGGGCCTCGGCTCGGCGCTCCGGCAGCACACCGACGTCGACGGCGCCCTGATCTTCGCCTACCAGGTGAGCGACCCGACCGCCTACGGCGTCGTCGAGTTCGACGACGAGTTCCGTGCCGTCTCGATCGAGGAGAAGCCCGCGAACCCGAAGAGCGACTACGCGGTGCCCGGGCTCTACTTCTACGACAACCGCGTCATCGAGATCGCGAAGACCATCGAGCCGAGCGCGCGCGGCGAGCTCGAGATCAGCACGGTCAACGAGCGGTACCTCGAGGACGGAAGCCTGAGCGTGCAGGTGCTCGACCGAGGCACCGCGTGGCTCGACACCGGCACGTTCGAGTCCATGATGCAGGCGTCGGAGTACGTGCGCGTGATCGAGGACCGGCAGGGCTTCAAGGTGGGCTGCATCGAGGAGATCGCGTGGCGCGCGGGCTGGATCGACGACGCCCAGCTCGCCGAGCTCGCGGCACCGCTCGTGAAGAGCGGCTACGGACGCTACCTGAGCAAGCTGGCACGGCAGGCGCGCTAGGCCCATGCCCGCGTCCGTGTGGCGCCGCATCCGGGCCCGGCTGCGACCGCTCCGCGCCCGGGCGACTGCCGCGTCGTCGCGTGCGACCGACCTGGTGAAGCGGGTCGCGGGCCGCGTGGCGAAGCGCGTGGCTTCGGCCCGCGGCGGGCTCCGCATCCTGGTCCGGCCGCGCGGCGCGGATGAGCGCGACGTGCGCAGCCTCATGCTGCGCCACGCATTCAGCCGGTCGACCCTGCTCGGCGACCAGCCGCGCGTCTCCCTGACCTCGTACGGCTGGCGGCTCGACACCGTGCACCTTGCGATCGAGTCGATCGGCCGCGGCTCGGCGCGGCCGCGTACGCTCACGCTGTGGCTCGAGGCGCCGCCGACCGGCAGGATCAGGCGCCGGCTCCGCCGCCTCGAGCGGCGCGGGCTGCGGGTCCGGCTCACCGAGGGGTACGGGCCGCACACGAAGTACTACCCCGAGATCCGGCTCCCCGGCGGCACCGAGTCGCCGCTCGTGACCGCCGACGACGACATGGTGTACCCGCCCGACTGGCTTCGGCAGCTCGACTCGGCCGCGCGCGACGAACCCGAGCTGATCCACTGTCATCGCGCGCACCGCGTGCTCGCGACCGACGACGCCATCGCGCCGTACACCGAGTGGACGCCCGTCGCCGATCGGACACCACGACTCGGGAACCTCGCCACGGGCGTGTCCGGAGTCATCTATCCGCCACGTGTGCTGCGTGCTCTGGCCGCGCGGGGCACGGACTTCCGCGACGCCTCGCCCACGGCCGACGACATCTGGATCCACGCCACGGCGGTCGAGGAGGGAATCGCCACCCGGCAGCTGAGCCGCTCGGCGCGGCTCTTCCCCGCGGTCCCCGGAACGCAGGTCTACGGGCTCTACGCGCACAACGTCGTCGGCGGTGCGAACGATGCGCAGGTCGCGGCCAGCTACTCGGCCGCCGCGGTCGCGCAGCTCGCCGCCGAGTCGGAGGCCGAACGCGACGCGTGAGCCGCGGTGCCCCATCCCGGAGCGGCTCCGCTGATAGCGTCGTATGGATCGAGAGGAGACCGATGAGCCAGCCCCCACGCCGTGCGGTCTACACAGCCATCTTCGGTGGATACGAGCAGCTCCACGAGCAGCCCATGGCCGCGGGCGACGACGCCCTGCCGTTCATCTGCTTCACCGACGATCCCGAGCTGACGAGCGAGACCTGGGAGGTCCGGGTCATCCCGCCCCGCTTCCGCAAGGACCTGATCCGGAGCGCTCGTCACGTCAAGATCGAGGGTCACCCCGACCTCTCCGCGTTCGACGAGACGCTCTGGATCGACAACACCGTGCATCTCCACGTCGACCCCAACGAGATCCTCGACGCCTGGCTCGACGGATTCGACCTCGGGCTCCCGAAGCACAGCTATCGCCGATCGGTCATCGCCGAGTTCGACGCCATCGCCGAGGTCGGCTACGACGATCCCGACCGGGTCTACGAGCAGCTCCTGCACTACCTCGCGACCGAGGACGCGGTGGTCGACGAGCCGCCGCTCTGGACCGCACTGCTGGCACGGCGGCACACCGACGCGGTCGCGTCGGCCATGCGGCTGTGGATGGACCACGTGCTGCGCTACTCGCGCCGCGATCAGCTGTCGATCAACTACGTGCTGCGCGAGAGCGGGCTCGAGGCGCGACGGGTCGACCTGAACAACTTCAACTCCGCGCTGCACAAGTGGCCGGTCGAGGTCGACCGCAAATGGGGCCGCTCGGACAGCCGGTTCCAAGACGCGCTGCGCGCGCCGCGCGTCGCCGTCGGACATCTGCAGAACGAGAACGACGAGCTCCAGCGGGAGATCGAGAAGCGCGAGGCCGAGATCGCGAGGCGCGAGGCCGAGATCGCGGCACGCGAGGCCGACCTCGCGGGTGCCGAGGGCCGCGCGGAACTCGCGCAGACGGAGCTGGCCAACGTGCAGGCGAGCGCGTCCTGGCGCCTCACCGCCGGGCTCAGAGGGATTCGCGCTCGACTCCGCCGCCGGGCCGGCTGACCCCGGCGGCGCGTGTCGTGTCGGCGCGTGTCGTGTCGGCGCGTCGCGTGTCTGCGGGTACGCGCGCGGAAGCCGTGACCGACGCGAATGCGAGCAGGGCGACGCCCGCGGACGCGATCACGAAACACGCGATGGCCGGGATGGGCGGCGTCCACTCCGGGTTCGCGAACGCCTGCCACCACGGCCGATCGGTGCCGACCGCGACTCGACCGAACACGATGATCTGCCCCGCGACGATCGCGGCGGCGCTGAGCACCGCGAACACGGTCGTCCAGATGCGCGCCTGACGGACGAGGGTGCCCGATCTGATGGCCAGTCCCGCGGCGATGAGCAGCGGCGGCAGCAGCGCGAGGACATAGCGGCCCTGCCAGATGTAGCCGTGCTCGAACGCGCTGACGCCCTGCACGAACGCGGGAGCCAGCAGGATCGACAGCGCGAGGAAGGCGGTCGTGATCCTCGCCCGGCCGCGCCCCTGCACGAGCGCCGAGGCGATGATCGCGAGCGTCCCGGCCGCCAGGGCGAGCACGAGGGCGTCCGGGGGCCGCAGGGTCAGGAACTGCCCGAACAGGTCGCGGCCGTACTCCATGGTGCGGATCAGCATGGTCGTGAACGCCGTCGTGAAGTCGTCGCCTACGCCGGGGTACGGCGCGGTGGGGGTGAGCGGCGCGACGATGACGACCCACGCGATCGCCCCGGCCGAGAGCACGGCGCCCACCGCCAGGGCCGCCCAGGTCCAGGCCGACCGGACCAGCACGGACCATCGTGCGCGATCGGGGAGCAGCAGCGCGGCGATGATGATGAGCAGCGCCCAGAGCGGGGTGATCGCGCGCGCGCTCAGCACCATGAGGGCGCTGACGAGGATCACCCCCGCACGCAGCGGCATCGCCCGCCGGCTCGGCTGCAGGACGAGCAGCGTGAGCCACGCGAAGAGCGCGGCGGCGGCCGTGATCTCGACCGAGTTGGGGTTCACGATCGACACCAGGTAGCCCACCATCGGCGTGAGGCCGACGAAGAGCCCGAGCGCGGCCGCGCTGCGGCGCCGCAGCTGCGCGATCGCCCCGAACGCGAGACCGATGAACGCCGAGTTGAGGAGCGCGCTGACCACGCGCATGGCGAGGACGGCGCCATCGCCGCTCATGAGCAGCGACGGCCATCCGACCGCGGCGTAATAGACGGGGTTGTAGCGGCCGGCGCCCGTCGCCGCCAACGTGGTCGGCTCGGTCGCCTCGCTCAGTCCCGGGGCGCACGCGGCCGACAGGCTCGGATCGAGCAGGTAGCAGATCTGCGCCCAGAGCTGCCCGCCGCCCGGCGACACCGGTGCGACCGGGAATCCGCGTGAGTCGAGCCCATCGAGCACGAGGTGCCCATGCACGACGGTCTCCGCCCGGATCAGATGCGAGGCCTCATCGGGGCCCGACACCGGCGGAGCGAGCAGCGCCCAGGAGATGGAGACGAGCGCCATCCCCGCGAAGCCGAGCAGCGCCGCGTACCACCAGGGACGTGCCGGGCGTGCCGGGCGTGCCGGGCGCGGCCGGCGTGCCGGGCGTGCCGCGCGGCCGGTCATCGTGGTCGTGGCCTCGTGCGGCTGGCGCCGTCGGGGGAGAGCTCACCGGGGCGGCGCGCGAGCAGCCGCAGCCGGAGCGCGAGCCCCACCCGGAGCAGGCCGCGCACCGGCGCGTAGACCGGCCCGTGGTACCGCTTCTCGAGGAATCGCATCGTGCTGCGATGGTGCGCCTCGAGCATGCGACGACCGTGCTTGGAGGTCGAGTGGGCGCCGACGTGGGTGACCACGGCCGCGGGCTCATAGACGTTCGTGAACCCTGCCACGCCGAGGCGATACCCGAGGTCCACGTCCTCGAAGTACATGAAGAACCCGTCGTCGAAGCCGCCGATGCGCTCGAACGCCTCACGACGGACGGCAAGGCACGACCCCGAGAGCCACCCCGCCGTGCGAGGCACGGTCGGGTCGACCGCCCCCGCCTGATACGCCTTCGACCACGGGTTGGACGGCCAGATCGAGCCGAACAGGGCGTGCCCCACCCCGTGCACGAGCGACGGGACCGCCCGGGCCGACGGGTAGGTCGTCCCGTCGGGTCGCAGCACGCGGGGGCCCACGGCCCCGGTGTCGTCGTGGGCGACGAGCGCCTCGAGCATCCGGTCGATGGCACCGGGGGAGAACTCGACGTCGGGGTTGCTGATCACGATCCAGCGCACGGTGGACGGCAACGCTTCGACCGCCGCATTGATGGCGCCGCCATAGCCCGGATTGTGCGCCACCGGCAGGTAGCCGGCGCCGTGCGCCTCGGCGACCCGGCGCACCGCATCGCCACGCTCGGGCGCATTGTCGGCGACGACGCACACGAAGTCGGCGTTCGTCGCCCGGCCGAGGGTCTCGAACCACGCCGGGAGCACGTCCTCCGAGGCGTAGCTCACGGTGATGACTGCGAGATCGGGATCCATGTCAGCGCGCGGAGAGCGCCTCGAATGCGACGTCGGACATGGCGGGACCCCAGACGGGACTCGTGCTGACGACCCGGAACTCGGCCTCGCGCGAGGCGCGTGCGATCTCCTGGCGCTTGCTGCCCATGACGGCGATGGTCACACCGTAGTCGCCCGGGCCGAGCGCGGTGTTCGACAGCCTGAAGCGCACGGTCTGCGCGCCGTCCAGCGGCCCGACCGGGTCGGTCTTCAGGCTTCCGGTCGTGGTGCCGAGGATGAGCTGACCGAGCGGGTTGTCGATGTGCAGCCCGACGGCCCAGGCGTCGACCGGGGTGGTGGCCGAGACATCCGCCTCGATGACGACGTCCGCGCCGGGCGCGAACGTCTGCTGCGGTGCGCCGTCGGCATCGAGGACGCGCACCGCGGTCACCTCGGCCTTCTCGGCCGCCGTCTCCGGCACCTTCTTCGCCTCCGGGACGGTCGCGAACCCCGACCGCAGGATCGACACGGCGTCCTCGGGGTCGCCGTCGAACACGACGTGACCCTTCGCGAGGACGACCGCGCGCGTGCAGAGATCGGTGATCTGGCTGAGGGTGTGCGTCACGAGGATGATCGTGCGACCCTCCTCCTGGAAGTCACGGATCTTCGCCAGGCACTTCTTCTGGAACGCCTCGTCGCCGACCGCGAGCACCTCGTCGACGAGCAGGATGTCCGGGTTCACGTTGATCGCGACGGCGAAGGCGAGTCGCACGTACATGCCGCTCGAGTAGAACTTCACCTGCGTGTCGATGAACTCGCCGATGCCGGAGAACTCGACGATGTCGTCGAAGTGCTCATCCGTCTCTTCGCGCGAGAGGCCCAGGATCGACGCGTTGAGGTAGACGTTCTCGCGCCCGGTCAGATCGGGGTGGAACCCCGCGCCGAGCTCGAGCAGCGCGGCGAGCTGGCCGCGGCGGAGCACCCGTCCCGTGGTCGGCCGGATGATCCCGCCGATCGTCTTCAGGAGCGTGGACTTGCCGGAACCGTTCGGTCCGATCAGGCCGATCGTGGAGCCGGCTTCGATCTCGAGATCGATGTTCTGCAGCGCCCAGAAGTCCTCGCGGTGACGCGCACCACGATTGAAGTTCGTGAGGCGTTCCTTGATGCTCTTGTCCTTGCGGATCACGAACCGCTTGGAGACGTTCTCGACGCGGACGATCGGGACGGCGGAGGTGGAGGTGGAGGTGACGGTCATCGGATCAGAGCTCCTGCGCGAAGTTGCCCTCGAGGCGCGCGAACACCCGCTGGGCGATGAACACGAACACGAGACCGATGAGCGCCGCGATGCCCATGTGCTCGGCCAGCGCGGCCGACGAGATGCCGATGTCGGCCTCGGACCAGAACGTGACATGGAACCCGAGTACCGCGAGCGTGATCGGGTTGTTGATGAAGATGTGCATCGCCCAGCCCGGCAGCACGGCCGTGACCTGCGCGATCGAGTACACGATGGGGGAGGCCCACATGAGCAGGAGCAGCACGACCTCGACGAGGTACTGGATGTCTCGGAGGTAGACGTTCGCCGCCGAGAGGATGAGGGCGAAGGCGGCGCCGTAGATGAGGATGAGCACCGTCGACCCGAGCGCGTACAGCAAGGACAGATCGAAGCGCATCGTGCCGATCACGAGGGCGGCGGCCAGCAGGATCGCGACCTGGATGGCGAAGTTGAAGAGCGCCGAGCCGATCGACGCGAGCGGGAAGATCTCGCGCGGCAGGTACACCTTCTTCACGAGGCCCGTGTTGGCGAGGATCGAGCTCGTGCCCGTGGCGACGATCTCGCTGAAGAGCGTGTAGATCGTGAGTCCGGCGAAGACGTAGACCGCGAAGTTCTCGATCGACCGTGCGGCGCCGAGGAACTGGCCGACGACCACGTAGTAGATGAGCAGCTGCGTGAGCGGGCGGGCGAGGCTCCAGAGGAACCCGAGCGCGCTGTCCTTGTAGCGGGCCTTGAGCTCGCGTCGGGTGAGCATGCCGAGCAGCTCACGACGCGACCAGATGTCGGCGAACGAGCGGAGCGACCCCGAGAACGTGCCGGTCGGTGCGCCCGCATCCTGCCACGCGAGGCCGGCGAGCCGCTCACGACGCTGTCGCATCGCGGCGGAATCTGACATGGAGAATCCTCCAGAAAAGTGGAAAACTGAGGGTCGGCGCTGATGCGCCTGTCGAGGATACCGCACGCCTCCCGAGAGCTTGCCGCGATGGCCGCTGGGCTAGACTCACCGGGTGAGATCCGTCAAGTCGGTCCTGGGGCAGGCAGCCCGACGACTCCTTCCAGCCGGTTCCCCGCCCCGCCGAGTGATCTCGGCAAGTCGGCACGGTCTGCGTGTCGGCAGGCAGGAGTTCGCCGCGCTGCTCGAGCGCAACGCCCCGAAGCCCGAGCGCGTGGGCCTCGACACCTACAGCCAGTGGCGGGCGAGCCAGAACGACCGCACCGTGGCCGAGGTCGACCTCGAGACCTCGTTCGCCGTCGTCGTGGAGACCTCACCGACCGACGCACCCGGGGCGCTCGCCGCCACGCGGCGGTCGCTGCTCGCGCAGTCCGGGCGGGCGCCGAAGATCCTCGAGATCGGGTCGGGCTGCGACCTCGCCGAAGCCCTCGCCCCGGTCAAGACCGACCTCACGCTCTTCCTGCGCGCGGGCGACCTGCTCGCGCCGACCGCCTTGCAAGAGATCGCACACGAGCACCGGGTCGACCCGGCACTCGACGTCATCGGCTTCGACTCCGACCTGGCGGGCCGCAACGGGCCGACCGATCCGCTCTTCCGGCCCGAGTGGTCGCCCGAGACGCTGCTCGGGGCCAACTACCTGGGGCGCGCGTTCGCGGTGCGCACGTCGCTCGCGCGTCGCGTGGGCGGTCACCTCGACGATCGCGGCATCTGGCGGATGCTCCTGTCCGCCGAGCTCTCGGCGCGCACCGTCGGCCGGCTGCCCCACGTGCTGCTGACCGAGGTCGCGAGGCCTGCCGGAGCATCCCATCTCGACGCCGACATGGTCCGCGAGGTCCTCGCGGCGCGCGGCGAGCCCGCCGAGGTGAGCGTCGAGCGCGGCGTCGTCCGGGTCCGCTTCCAGCGCGAGACCTGGCCCACGGTCTCGATCGTGATCCCGACCCGGCACGGCCGGGCGAACCTCTCGCGGCTGCTGCCCTCGCTCGCGCGCACCGACTACCCGGCGTTCGACGTCACCGTCATCGACAACGGGGGCCAGTCCGACGAGCGCGACGCGTGGTACGCCGACAGCGATGAGGGGCTCGCTCTCAAGGTCATTTGGTGGACCGAGGAACCGTTCAACTACAACCGGGTGAACAACACCGCCGCGCGGGCGAGCACGGGCGAGATCCTGGTCATGCTCAACGACGACACCGAGATCGTCGACCCCGCGTGGTTGCGCGAGATGGTCGGTCTGCTCCTGCGCGACGGGGTCGGCACGGTCGGCCTCCAGCTGCGCCAGGGCGAGGGCCTCATCCAGCACGGCGGCGTCATGCTCGGACCGGGCGGCTTCGCCGACAACCTGTTCACCGGCCTGCCGCCGCACTCGGAGACCCTGATCGGGCCGACCGACTGGTACCGCAACTCCCTCGCCGTGACCGGCGCGTGCGTCGCGATCCGCCGGTCGGACTTCGAGGACGTCGGCGGGCTCGACGAGCGCTTCATCCTCACCGGGAGCGATGTCGTGCTCGGGCTCGACCAGATCCTGCGCGGCCGGCGCAACGCGGTCATCCCCTTCGATCTCGTGCGCCACTACGAGTCGATCACCCGAGGCACCTCCGTCCCGCCCGAGGACTTCTACGCGAGCTACTGGAGGTATCACCCCTGGCTCGCGGCGGGCGACCCGTACGTCTCGCCCAACGTCTCACGACTCACCGCCGTCCCGCGGTTCCGCAGCCCGCGGGACGAGGACCCGGTGAAGCTCGCACTCGAGGTGCTCGGGCGTTCGTTCATGAAGGTCAAGCAGGGCTCGTCGATCTCCGAGGAGGCGACGGGGCTGGTCCACCAGGCCTCGGTCTCGCGCGCGGCCGTCGAGCAGGTGCACGCGGCGCACGCCGCCGTCGACGGGTTCGCCGAGGTGCAGACCATCAACTGGTTCATTCCCGACATCGACATGCCGTTCTTCGGCGGGCTGAACACCGCGTTCCGCATCGCCGAGAAGCTCGCCGTCGAACACGGCGTGCGCAACCGGTTCGTGTTCCTCGCGGCGCCGAACGAGCTCTTCTTCCGTTCGGCGCTCGTGGCCGCGTTCCCGGGGCTCGACGACGTCGACATCCACTTCTACAACGGCACCGATGAGAGCATCGCCACGCTGCCACCGGCCGACGCCGCGGTCGCGACGCTCTGGCTGACGGCCGACCACGTCGCCAAGGCGCCGGGAGTCCGGCGCAAGTTCTACCTGATGCAGGACTACGAGCCCGGCTTCTACCCGGCGAGCACGCTCTACGCGATGGCCGAGGAGACCTATCGTCTCGGGCTCTACGCGATCTGCAACACCAAGAGCATGTACGACATCTACACCGGTCACTACGGCGGGAAGGCGATGTATTTCTCGCCCGCGGTCGACCGGTCGATCTACCACGCCGAGGGTCGCCGCACGAAGTCCGAGGACGAGCCGGTCACGATCTTCGCGTACGCGCGAGACCACTTCCGCAACTGCTGGGAGCTCGCGTACGCCGCGCTCCGCGAGATCAAGCGGATCCACGGCGACGGCGTCCGGATCGTCGCGGCCGGCGCGCGGTACCTCCCGCAGACCGCCGACTTCATCGACCTCGGGCTGCTCGACTACCGGGCCACCGGGGCCGTGTACCGCGAGACCGACATCGGCCTCACGCTGCAGATCTCGCGTCATCCGTCGTATCTGCCGCTCGAGCTCATGGCCTGCGGGGTCCCGATGGTCGCCCCCGACAGCACCTGGTTCGAATGGCTGTTCCGCGACGGCGAGAACTCGAAGCTCGCGATGCGCACCTACGAGGACATCGTCGAGCAGCTCGATACGCTCGTGCGCGACCAGGCGCTGCGCAAGCGGCTCGCGGCCGGTGCGCTGGAGACGATCGACACCGGGCACTCGAGCTGGGACACGGCGCTCAGCGAGGTGTACGGCTACCTCTGCGATCCCGAGGCCCGCTGAGCCGCGGGGCCGCCGAGTCCGCGGCCCGTTGAGTCTGGGCTCCGCCGAACCCGGCGGAGCGCCGCGCCAGCCGGCCCGACGACACGCGACGGCCGGGAAACCTCCCGGCGGGAGTTCTCCGCTACGTTGGTGACGCGCGCATCTCGTTCGGCTGCGCACCACATCGAGGGGACGGGCCCAGGCCCGGTCGGGGTAGATCTATGCAACGCACGCGCTCGTCACGCCACCCGCGCTCGTCGCGGCATCCGCGCTCGTCGCGCCATGTGGCCGCGCTGGTCATCGGCGTGCTGCTCGCGAGCGTGCTCGCGGTGCTCGCCCCTGTCGCCTCGCCGGACGCCGAGCCCGCGCAGGCGTTGAGCGGTGCCGACTTCGATCCCGGGCAGATCATCAGCGACGCGGAGTTCTACAACGGCTCGGCGATGTCCGAGGCCGAGATCCAGCGATTCCTCGAGAACGCCGTCGGCGGTCGATGCGACAACAGCAACTGCCTCGCGGCCTACCGGGCCGACACCCCGACCCGCACCTGGTCGTTCGGGACGTGCTCCACCTACCACGGCGGCGCGGCCGAATCCGCCGCGCGGATCATCTTCAAGGTCCAGCAGGCGTGCGGCCTCAGCGCCCGGGTGATCCTGGTCACGCTCCAGAAGGAGCAGAGCCTCGTCTCGAACCGTGCGCCGTCCGACGGCGTCATGCGGAAGGCCATGGGGTACGGATGCCCCGACACCTCGGCGTGCGACTCGACCTACTACGGCTTCTTCAACCAGATTTTCGCGGCCGGGCGCCAGCTGACCTGGTACACCAACCCGGCGGGCTCGTTCACGTCGATCAAGGTCGGACAGGTCAACCAGATCCGGTACCACCCGAACGCGGCGTGCGGCACGAAGGGCGTGCACATCAAGAACCGCGCGACCGCGGCGCTCTACTACTACACGCCCTACACGCCGAACGCCGCCGCGCTCGCGAACATCGGCGGCACGGGCGACAGCTGCAGCGCGTACGGCAACCGCAACTTCTGGGTGTTCTACAACACCTGGTTCCCGGGAAGCGCCCTTCCGCCGAACGATCCGTTCGGCAACTTCGAGCTCGCCAGCACGACGATCAACTCCGCGACGTTCCACGGATGGGCGATCGACCCGAACACCAAGGATCCGATCGACGTCCACCTTTACCTCAGTGGCGGATGGGGCGGTGCGTTCCGCGCGGACAAGGCGCGCGCCGACGTCGGCAGCGTGCACCCGCAGTTCGGTCCGAACCACGGCTTCTCGTTCACCGTCCCCATCAGGCAGGGCACGTTCGAGGCCTGCATCTTCGCGTACAACGTCGGTGCCGGCGGAAACAAGCTGCTCGGCTGCAAGACCATCTCGACCCCGCAGGGTCCGCCGATCGGCAACTTCGAGGCCGCCACGCTCGTCGACCGCACGGCGACGGTGACCGGCTGGGCGCTCGACCCCGACACTCCGGCGTCGATCGAGATCCACGCCTACGTGAACGGCGGCTGGGGCGGCTCGTACCGGGCCGACCTCGCACGCGCCGACGTCGGGCGCGCGTACCCCGGATACGGGAACGCGCACGGATTCCGCATGAACATCGGCGTGCCCGTCGGCACCAGCGAGATCTGTCTGTTCGGCATCAACCAGGGCGGCGGCCAGAACAAGCTGATCGGCTGTCGCACCGTCTCGAACGCCACGGGGGCGCCGTTCGGCAACATCGAATCCGTGACCGCGTCCGGCTCGACCGCGCGCGTGAGCGGCTGGACGATCGACCCGGACACGCCGGACCCGATCGAGGTGCACGCCTACGTGAACGGCGGCTGGGGCGGCCGGTACGTGGCGAACGCGAACCGGCCCGACGTCGGGGCCGCGTACCCGGGCTACGGTGCGAATCACGGCCTCGCGATCAACGTGCCGATCCCCGCCGGAACGAGCCAGGTGTGTCTCTACGCCATCGACGTCCGCGGCAGCGCCAATCCGTTGCTCGCGTGCCGCTCTGTGACGCGCGCCAGCGGCGCACCGTTCGGCAGCCTCGACACCGCGGTGGGCGCACCCGGGACGATCAACATCTCGGGCTGGACGATCGACCCCGACACGACCAACCCGATCGAGATCCACGTCTACATCGACGGCGGCTGGGGCGGTGCCTACCTGGCCGACCGCTCGCGCCCGGACGTCGCGCGCGTCCACCCCGCGTACGGCGACCGGCACGGCTACAGCGTGCCGCTCAGGACATCGCCCGGAACCCATGAGGTCTGCGTGTTCGCGATCAATGTCGGGCCGGGTGAGAACAAGCTGATCAGGTGCGCGACGGCGACCTCGTAGTCGTCGGCGGGCATCGGTCGTCCCGGCTCCTGCGGTCCCGTGGGAGCCGGGGGCGCCCGCGCCGACGGTGGGGCGTCGGCGGGCTACTGTGGTGAGGTGATGAGCAAACCCGAACCCGCCGGAGCATCGGACGAGTCGCCGACCGCGAAGCGGGCGTACGCCGATCGGCTGGCCACGCTCGAGCGACGCGGGATCCGGCGCTTGATCGACGTGCAGGCGCCGTATCGATGGAACCTGCGCCGGTTCCGGCTGGGCCGCGTGCTCGACGTCGGCTGCGGACTCGGCCGCAACCTGGTGAGTCTGGACGCCGGATCGGTCGGCGTCGACCACAATGCCGAGTCGATCCGCATCGCCCGCGAACGCGGCCTCACCGCGTACACCTCCGACGAGTTCTTCTCGGGTGGGGTGGCCGAGCCGAAGAGTTTCGACACCCTGCTCTTCGCGCATGTGCTCGAGCACCTCCCCGATGCGGATGGTCTCGATCTCGTCCGTGCCTATCTGCCGTTCCTGAAGGACGGCGGGCGGCTCTGCTTCATCACGCCGCAACCGCGCGGGTACCGATCCGATGCCACGCATGTGACGTACATCGATCTGGACGGGCTCCGTGTCCGCGCCCGCCGGCTCGGCGCGGAGGTCGAGCGTGCGCTGTCGTTCCCGCTGCCGCGCGTCTTCGGTCAGGTCTTCACGTACAACGAGTTCGTGGTCGTCGCCCGATGGCCAGGTGAGACCGGTGCCGCCGATACTGTGACGGGCGCGGCGTGAGCGAACCGGCGACGGGGCAGGTCGCGACCTCGCACGGATCGGTCTCGGTGGCGCTCTGCACGTTCAACGGTGCGCGCTACATCGCCGCCCAGCTCGAGAGCATCTTCGCGCAGGGCGACGTCGTCAGCGAGCTCGTGGTCGCCGACGACGGGTCGACCGACGACACGCTCGATCGGGTGCGCGAGGCCGTGGAGCGTGCGGGCTGGTCCGATCGAGTCCGGGTGCTCACCGGGGGCGGCCACGGCGTGACCGCGAACTTCGAACGCGCCGTGCGCGCGTGCCGCGGCGAGTTCATCGCGCTGTCCGACCAGGACGACGAGTGGCTTCCCGGGCGGCTCACGGCTCAGCTCGATCGGCTCGCGGCATCGGCCGGAGCCGAGTTGCTGTTCGCGGACGCCGAGCTCGTCGATGCCGGTGGGTCGCCGCTCGGGGCCACGCTGTTCCAACACCTCGAGGTCGGGGCGCCCGAGCTCTACGAGATCGCGGGTGCGGGCGCGTTCGGGGCGCTGCTCCGCAGGAACATCGTCACGGGCGCGACCGTCGTCTTCCGCAGGTCGCTCCTCGAGCGCGCCCTGCCGTTTCCGTCCGAGTGGGTGCACGACGAATGGCTGGCGATCGTCGCGGCCGCCACCGGCTCGGTCGTGCCCCTTGACCGGCCCGTGACGGCGTACCGTCAGCACGGGGCCAACCAGATCGGCGTCGCCGCGCCGACGCTCTGCCGGAAAGTCCGCCGCGTGCTCCAGCCGCGCGGCGCGCGCAACCGCGATCTCGCGACGCGATCGGCCGTGCTCGCCGACCGGCTCGAGCAGCTCGGGGTGTCCGCATCCAGGCTCGACGCGGCGCGCGCGAAATCGGCATTCGAACGGTTCAGAGCCGACCTGCCGACGGCTCGGCCGCCGCGAATCGTGCCGGTGCTCGCGCGGGCGGCCTCGGGCGACTACGCCCGATACGCCAGCCAGGGCACGATGGACATCGTGCGCGACCTGGTTCAGCCCGCGGACTGAACCGCCTCGTCCTGAGGCCGGTCCTCCGGAAGCGGACGCGCCGCGAGCGGACGCCGGGTCGTCGCCCACCACGCGGTGAACGCGATCGCGAAGATCAGCACGACGTAGGCGACGATGAGCGTGAGGTTGCCGCCCGGCGCCGACCATTCCGGCGACCGGATCAGCTGCCCCCAGCTGCCGTCGGCGCCGATCGCGCTGCGCTTGAGGGCCGTCGGCAGGCAGTAGGCCTGGCTGAGCGCCCACGCCAGCCACACGGCGCCGAAGAGGCGTCGCTCCGACCCGGACGTCTGCTGGCCGAAGGAGGACTCGGCCAGGCGATCGCCGACCACGACGGCGATGCCGACCACGGCGATCCCGAACAGGGGCAGCGTGTACCGCCCCTGCCAGATGAAGCCGCCCGCGGTGACGTAGGCAGCCTGGAAGATGGGCGGAAACAGCAGCAGGGCGAGCGTGAGCAGGCCGCCGAACACGAGCCGGCGCCCGCGCAGCACGGCGATGCCGGCGAGCACGATCGCCCCGGTGAGCGTGGCCCAGACGAAGTAGACGGGATCGGGCGCGGGCGTGTCGAGCCAGCCGAACGAGCCCACCATCTGCATGCCGTAGCCGAAGGTGCTGAGGAGCATGACCACGAAGCCGGTCAGTGGGCTCGAGCCGGTGCCCGGGTACGGCGGGATCTCCCAGTCTGCGTCGATCGCGCCGGTCAGCGAGCTCGAACCGACGGTCCAGAGCCCGGCGAGCGCGGCCGCGACCACGACGGCGATGATCGTGACCCAGACCACGCGTCGCGCGAGCAGCTCTTTGAGGCGCGCCCACGGCACGAGCACGAGCGGAAGCGCGAGGGCGAGTGCGATCCAGACCGGTGAGAGGCCGCGCATCTGGGCGCCGACGGCGGCGGAGACCGCAGCGATCGCGAGCGCGCCGCCGATCGGTGCATCCGACCTTCGGCGGACGACGGCGAGCATCGCCATGAAGGCGGCGATCGTCGCGGTGACCTCGACCGCGTTGGGATTCACCGCACCGCTGAGGAACGCCAGGGTCGGCGTGAACGCGACGCCGATCGCCGCGACGGTCAGGCTGCGCCGGCCGAGTTCGAACGCGAAGCGCACCGCGAATCCCAGGAAGAGTGCGGTGAACAACGCGTTCATGATCCGCATCGCGTAGATGCCGGTGGCGTCGTCGAAGACGAGACTCGGCCAGCCGACGACGAGATAGTACAGCGGGTTGTAGAGCCCGGCGGTCGTGCCCGCGTCGACGAGCTCGGCCGGTGAGGCGGGTGCGTCCTCGTAGCAGTCGGCGGACGCGTTGATGTCGAACACGAGACACGCGACCTCGTGGGTGTCGGCGATGTACCGCGGGACCTGGACGACGTGCCCGATCTCGGCGGGTTCGCCGACGAACTGCCCTCGGGCGACCGAAGCCGCCTTGACGAGGTGCGCAGGTTCGTCGGGCGAGCCGCCCAGCGGGGTCGCGAGCGCCCAGATGATGCCGACGAGGGACGCGAGCGCCCAGCTGATCAGGAATACCCGGGACGAGCGTCGCCGGTCGGCCTGCCGCGCCACCACCGGTTCGTCGATGGCGATGGGGGATGCTGAGGACATCGTGTGCAGGGAATCCTCTCGGCGTTCGAAACGAGCGGTTCAACTGTAGCGGGTGGCCCGGCGGCGGGGTCTCAGCGACGGCCCGCTATGATGCGATTCGCGACGGAACGGAGGAATGGATGTCATCCGAGCGCGCCCGCACCCGGAGCGACGCCATCGTCCCCTTCGTCCTCACCGCTGGTCTCGCCGCTGGCGTCGTGGCGATCGGCGCCGGCTGGAGCCCCGCCCTGCTCGCGGTCTCCGCGATCGCCGCACTGACGTTCGCCTTCGCCCAGCGCTTCTCGTGGGCGCTCGGACTCGCGGGTGCGCTGCTCACGCTGCTCGGGCTGCACACGCTGATCTCGCGGCTCGCGCCCATGCTCGGCGTCGACTTCGGAGCGGCGACGACCGCGGGCGTCGCGCTGGCGGGCGTCGGGGGCGTCGTCACGGTCGTCGTCACCCTGGTCAGGGGCGAGCTCCGTTCGCCCGCCCGGGACTCCATCCCGACGCTGCTCGCCGCGCTGGGGCTGCCCGCGATCACACTCGGCTACTGGCTGGCGGCGCTGCGGTGGGGCTCCGAGATGCGGGTGGGCTGGATGCTCGCGAACGACGCGGTCTGGAACACGATGGCCGCGCAGTTCATCGTCGCGGACGGCGGCATCGACCCCGCGGCGCATCCGAACCCGGCGCCGTCGACTGCGGCGCTCGCGGCCGTCTGGATGCTGCCCGGTCGCGACACGGCCGAACAGGTGCTCAGGCATGACGTGACGCGCGAGGCGCAGCTGGTCCTGCTCGTCACGCTCGCCGTCGCGGTCCTCGCGGGGCTGGTGGCGGCGCGCGCGGTTCCGACGCGGCACGCCGTGCTCCGGGCCGTGGCGGGCACCGCGGCGAGCGGGTTCGTGCTCGGCTGGTACGTGCTCGGCTTCACGGCCGAGCTCGGCTTCCTCAACGCGCCCATCGCCCTGCTCGTCCTGCTCGCCGCGTGGGTGTGCTGGTCCGATGTGGTGCGCTCGCCGATGTTCTCGGGCGCGGGGCTCCTCGTCGCGGCCACGCTCCTGCTCGCGACCTGGGCTCCGCTCGTCGTCGTGCCGCTCGCGCTCGGGGTCGCGGGCCTCGCGGCCGCCCGGCGCGCCCTGATCCCGCGACGCGGATCATGGGCGCTGGTGGGCGTGGCGGCCGCAGCGTTCGTCGTGTACGTCGTCTTCGTGACGCTCGCCGATCTGCGTTCCACCGGCGGCGCACTCGCGGCCGACGGTGCCGCGCCCCCGGTCGAACCACGCGACGTGACCGCGCTCGCCGGCGTGGTGCTCGCGACGACGCTGCTCATCCTCCTGCGCACGCCGCCTCCCGGCCTCAGGCACCAGGCGATCGGCGCGCTCGTCGTGCTCGTCGCCGCAGCCTTCGGCGGCGGCTACCTGGTCCTGCAGCGGTTGGGCCAGGGGCTCGGCTGGTGGGGCTACTACCCGGCGAAGTTCGCGTGGCTCGTGTGCGTCCTGCTCTTCGTGGTGCTGGGCGGCATGCTCATGGCCGCCGCGGCGCGTGCGACGTCGGCGCGGCGTGTGGCGCTCGGCGCCGTCGCCGCGGTCGCGGTCATCGCCGTGGTCGCGTCCGGCTCGCTGCCGATGGGCGGCGTGCGCCGGGTGCCGGCCGCGGTCGCCATCGCCACCGACGACCGGTTCGACGCGAGTGCCGTGGTCGCCGAGCGGCTCTTCGTCCTCGCGGACGCCGAGCCGACGATCGCGGCGCGCATCAGCGCGGACCGCACCGAGGACGCGTTCCTGAACTCGTGGCTGCTGCAGGCCCACTCGCAGCACAGCGACGACCCCATCCGCACGTTCGCCTACTGGCTCGACACCGACGACGCCGCCTCGCTGTGCGAGGCGATCGTGACCTGGGGTGGGGGAGTTCGCATCGTCACGGTCGATCCGGCCCTGAACGACGAGCTCGGCGCGGCGTGTCCCGACGCGGGCTTCGAGGTCGTCGTCTCCCCCTGAGCGTTCTGGGTCGAGGCTTCGGCCGAATCCGGTCGTCGACCGGCGCGGGCACGACACCGCGGCAGCCGGATCCGGGACCGCGAGCTATCTGGTCGGCACCAACCGACAGGCTCGCAGCGTCCGCCCGCACGGCGGCGACGTGAGCGTCGCGTATTACGGAACCGACCGGCACGGCAACATCACCGACCTCACCGATCAGACCGGCGCAGTGACCACGTCGTACCGCTACACCGACTACGGGATGGTGAACGTGACCGGCGACGACCAACGCATTCCGACGCCGGCCGGAATCGGCGAGCTCGAATACAACCCGTTCCAGTACTCCGGGGAGTACACCTACCGCGACGGCACCCAAGCCCTGGGCCCCCGCACCTTCGATCCCGTCCAGGCCAGGTTCCTCGAGAAAGACGATGCACCCCTCGCGAACCTGTACGCCTACGTCAGCCTCAACCCCATCACCAAGGTCGACCCCAGCGGCCGCTGGGAGCGGTCGGACACGGCGAACTCCTTCCTGACGACCGTGGGATACCTGGTCGCCCTCGGTGGCGCTGCACTCATGATCACGACGCCAGGCGTGCTGTTCACCGCCTTCGGCGCGATCGGGTTCGGGGTCGCCCTCGGCGACATGGTGGTGACCGGCGTGCAGGTCGTACAGGGGCTGTCGAGGGTGGAGTTCACCGACGACGAAGCCCTCACGGCCGCGTCGCACGCGTTCTTCGGGGCCAGCCTTCTCGTGGGCGTCGGCGGCGTCGTCGGAGCGTTGGCGAAACGCGGAGTCGGCAAGGCCGCGAAGACCTGCATGGAGCTCATGGACCTCGCATGCCTGGGCGGCAACGCAGACGAGGCGGTAGGCATCCTGAAAGCCGCCAGGAGTTCGACACCTCCCAAGCTCACGAGCGCTTCCGAGGTGACCGCCGACGGCCTGCTCGAGAATCTGAGGGTGATGAACGGCTGGAACGAATCTCTGAAGAACGCGAAGTTCGAAACGCTTCCGCTGATCGTCACCGACCTTCGCAGCGAATCACTGACCACCGGCGTCGAGTCAGCGATGCGGGCGCTCCAGAAAGCCCAGACCGAGGCGGCAGGCGCGATGCAGCGGGTCTTCCAGTTCGATACAGCGCAGGGGGCGAACGACTTCCTCACGAAGTCGATAGGAAGGCTTCGTGCGTTCGTCGAGACCGGTGTCGAGGAGCTCGGCCACGTACGGCAGCGCGTCACATCGCAACGCTGGTCCGACGCGGATGCAGCGGACGAGGCAGGCACGCAGCTCACGGCGTTTCAAGAGGAACTCGAGCTCATGCTCAAGGGGCCCCGAGACTCGTTCCCGGATCTCCTCGTGGAGTTCTAGCGCGGATGAGACCGGGCACGACGAGCGTCGCGCCCTCGCCCGCCCCGCTACGGCGCGGTGCTGTCGTCGCGCGCGGGTGCGTCGCCCACGCCCGGCCGCGGCGGCGACCCGAGCGACGTCAGGCGCTCGTCGAGCATCGCGACGTCTTCGGCGAGGGTGCGGATCTGGGTCTCGTGCCGGGTCAGCTCCGAGCTCAGCTGGATGCACACGAGCACGAGCATCGCGATGCTGACGAAGAAGATGAGGTTGACCGGCTCGCTCACGCCGATGAGTCGCGCCGCCCAGTCGAGCAGTCCCGGGAACAGGCCGACCACGAGGGCGACGAGGCCGCCGCCGAGCCACCACACCGCGTGCCGCTCGCGCAGGCGACGGTGCCGCAGCATCTGCACGACGACGGTCAGGGTGAGGACCGCGGCGATGATGCCGAAGATGTACGCGGTGGTGCTCATGCTGCGGTCTCCTGAGGCTCGAACGCGGGCGGCCTCGTCAGGGCGAAGCCGAGGGCGAGCACGGCACGGCCGAGGTAGACCGCCGACTTCCACGGATTCTGCGACGGGACGCCGCCGGCTCGTTTGCGCATGGTGACCGGCACCTGACGCACGACCCGGCCCGATCGCGCGGCGATGACGAGCGCCTCGATGGTGTCGCCGAGGTACTCGGCCGGGTAGTGACGCGCGAACAGGGCGATGGTGCGCCGGTTGATGGCCTTCAGACCCGAGGTCGTGTCGGTCAGTTTCGTCTTCGCCGTCCGGCTGAGCACGGCGGCGAGCATGCGCATCGCCCACTTGCGCGGCCCGCGCACCTCGTAGTCGCCCTTGCCGGCGAACCTGGCGCCGATCACGAGGTCCGCCCCGCCGCCGCCGTCCGCGCCGCTCAGCGCGGCGAGCAGCTCGGGCACGCTGGCCGGGTCGTGCTGGCCGTCGGCGTCGATCTGCACCGCGGCGTCGTACCCGTTGCGGACGGCGTACCGGAAGCCGAGCCGCATGGCCCCGCCGACGCCGAGGTTGAACGGCAGGTCGAGCACGATGGCGCCGGCGTTGCGTGCGCGCTCCGAGGTCGCATCGGCCGAGCCGTCGTTGACGACCAGGACGTCCACGTCGGGCAACGTCCGGGTGACTTCGGCGATGACGGCCGGAATGGCGGCTTCCTCGTTGAACGCGGGCATGATGATGAGCGTTCGTGCGGGAAGGGCGGACATGCTCACGATTCTATGCTCCGAGTCTCGTGGGCCCTCAGCGGCCGAGTCCATGGCGGACGAGGGCGCGGGTGCCCGCGCCATCCCGGGCGAGGAGTGCGCGCGGCAGGACCGACAGGGCGTTCAGCCGGGACGTGGCCCGGTTCGCGGCGGCGCGTGCGGCGCGCGTCCAGCCGCGGCGCCGCATGCCGGCCGCGGCCTCGGAGAGGTAGCGTCGTTCCTCCTCGAAGCGCGAGCCCTCGGCCGCACGCCACGACGAGACGCTCGCGGCGTGCCTCCGGTACTGGAACGCCGGCACGTCGTCGAGCACCATGCTGCCGCCCGACTCCACGATCTCGATCTGCAGCGCGAGGTCGAGCACGACCTCGTAGTCGGGCCGGAAGTCGAAGCGCTTGAGCGCGTCCGTGCGCCACGCGATCGATGGGAAGTAGGTCCAGTTCGCGCGCAGCAGGCTCGCCGCGAGCGCCTCGCCCGCGAGCTCGCGGGGGAAGCCGTCGAGCCGGGGGCGCAGCGCGGCCTTCACCCGGTCCGCGAGCGGCCGCGTCACGCGGCCGCTCGCGTCGATGACCTCGACGCCGGGCTGCAGGTACGACGCCTGGGGGTGGGCATCGGCGAGCTCGCGGATGCGCCGGACGAAGCCGGGCAGCAGCACGTCGTCGCAGCCCACGATGACGGTGTAGGGCGCCTCGGCGATCCGGACCGCCTCGCGGAAGCTGCCGTTGACGCCGCGGTTCTCGGGGCTGCGCACCGCGACCACGCGCGGGTCGTCCAGGCTCGCCGCCCAGGCGCCCGGCGCCGGATCGGGATAGGCGTCGTCGATGATCGTGAGCCGCCATCCGCCGGCGTCCTGTGCGAGCACGCTCTCGACGGCCAGACGGAACTGGGCTGGGTCGCCCCAGAACGGCATGACGAGGTCGAGGAAGATCGGCTCGCCGTCGCGGGGCGCGGCGGAATCGGTCACGTGGTGCTCCAGGGGGATCGCCGTCGGGGCGTCGGCCGACGCGTAAGCTGTCCGACAGTGTATCAACCGAAGGGACGGCCGACCGTGGTCGTGGGGCAACCGGAACCGGCCGCGGAGGCACGGCAGTCCGTGCTGTGGATGCTCGGCGGCACGATCGTCACGGGGCTCGCCGGCTACCTCGTGATGTGGCTCACCGCGCGGACGATCGGGGCCGCGGAGTACGCCGTCTTCGGCGTCTTCTGGTCGGCCCTGTTCCTCGTGGTCGGCGTGCTGTTCGGTCTCCAGCAGGAGGCGACGCGGGTCGTGGTCGCCGGCAAGCCCGTGACCGAGCGCGGGCCGCGCAGCTCGCTCTGGGTCTTCGCGGCCGGCGCGGGCGCCCTCGTGCTGGTCGTGCTCCTCGCGACCGCGCTCGCCTGGGCGCCGCCGTCACTCGGCGAGCACGCGGTGCTCGCCGTCCAGGTCGCGATCGGCTCGGGCCTGAGCGCGATCGTCGCGGTCGCGAGCGGCGTGCTTGCGGGTCGCCAGCGCTGGCGGGTGCTCGGCCTCGTGATCGCCGCCGACGGGCTGCTGCGGCTCGCGTGCGTCGGCATCGTCCTCGTCACGCTCGCCGATCCCGCCCCGCTCGCCTGGGCGGTCGTCGCCCCGTACGTGCTCGTGGTCGGCGGGCTCTTCCTGATCGGCGGGCGCCGGTTCGTGCGGATGGGGCGGGTGGGGCTCTCGTATCGACGGCTCACCGCGAACTCGGCGCAGACGGTCGTCGCCGCATCCGCGACAGCCGTGCTCATCAACGGCTTCCCGCTCGTGCTCTCGCTCATCGCGCGCGATCTCGACGCGGCCCTGCTCGGCGCCCTGATCTTCGCGATCACGCTCACCAGGGCCCCCCTGCTCGTGCCTCTGATGGCGCTGCAGAGCTATCTCGTCACGGCGTTCACGCTCCGGCGCGGCGAGGAGCGACGACTCCTCGTCACGTGGCTCGGCATCGTCGTCGCGGGTGCGGTCGTGATCGCCGCGATCGTGTGGCTCGCGGGGGAGTGGGCGCTCGACGTGTTCGTGGGGCCCGACTTCGCGCTCCCCGCCGCGCTGCTCGCGACGCTCGTGCTCGCGGCCGGCTGCATCGGCGCGCTGTGCGTGTCGGGGCCGGCGCTGCTCGCCCGGGGGCTGCACACGGGCTACGCGATCGGCTGGGTGATCGCCTCGGTCGCGACCGTCGTGATCCTCCTCGTGCCCGGCCCGATCCTCGTGATGATCCCCGTCGCGCTCGCCGCGGGGCCGATCATCGGGGTCGCGATCCATCTCGTCCTGCTCGGCCGGGTCCGCGTGGCCGATCGCCGCGTGCGCGCGTCGATCCCCGCGGGCTGACCGGCGGGCGCGCCAGCCCGGTGCGCGGCCGCGCCGGCCGCCGACTGCGCTGCCCCGGCCCGGCCCGGCTCAGCCGAGCCGTTCGGACGACGGCGCGGACGGTGCCGGGCGGGAGAGCGCGTCGCGCCAGCTCATGTCCCGAGCGGCCTTGACGGCGCAGACGACGAGCAGCATCCATCCGCCGTCGACGAGCACGAAACTCTCGGTGACGCTGGTGACCGCGATCACGACGAGCATGAGCGCCGGCCACAGGTACACGGGGCTGCGTCGTGACGACGCGAGCAGCCAGGCGCGGACGAGGGCCACGCCGATGAGGCCGGCGAACAGCACCAGCCCGATCACCCCGACCTGGAAGTAGGCGTCGATGAACGCGCTCAGGGCCGAGGCGTGCTCGCGCCCGGTCATCTGCTCGATCCAGGTGTAGGGCGGCAGGTCGCTCGGCCATTCGCCGACGAACCCCCAGCCCTGCAGCGGGTTCGAGGCCAGGTACCTGGACGCCTCGCGCCACACCTCGAGCCGCACGTCGAACTCGGCGCGCGCATCGATCAGCTCGATGATCCGGATGCGCAGCAACCAGGCGGTCACGAGCGCGACGACCCCGGCCGCGAGCAGCGCGATCTGCCAGCGCCATCGGGTCGTCGGGTCAGCGCGCCGCAGCCCGTACAGCGCGGCCAGTGCGACGAGCGCCGCGACGAGCGCCACCCACGTCGTCGGGGATCCCGCGAGGATCAGGCAGAGTCCTGCGAGCGTCATCGACCCCGCGGCCTTTCCGCGCTGCGAGATCTTGATGCGCCACTCGATGATGAAGGTCAGCAGTGCGATGAGCGCCACGAAGCCGAGCATGTTGCGGGTGCCGAAGATGCCCTGGATCGGACCGAGCGTGGCGAGGTCGCCGTTGATGCCGAGGAACTCGATGGGCAGGTCGAGCAGGATGCCCGAGAGCACCTCGAGCCCGAGCGACACGCCGAGCAGCACGCGCATGACGTCGCCGAAGGCGCGGACGATCTGGATGGTGTCGCGCATGAGCGCGATGTAGACGCCGAGCACGGCGAACGCGATGAGGTACGCGACCCGGCCCGCGCTCAGCCAGGTGGTGTTGCTCCAGATCACGGAGGCCGCGCACCAGGCGACGAACACGAGGATCGTGAGCGGCAGGATGCCGTACCACTCGACCGCGGGCCACCGTGCGACGAGCGAGAACCCCGCGAGCACGATGAGCCCGACGAGGGCGGCGAGCAGGCCCGGCCAGCCCACGAGCGCGACGATCGCCTCGGTCGAGAACGCGAGTCCGATCGCGATGAGCGCGAGCGCCTGCGCGAAGCGCGCCTGTCCGACCGCCTCGCGGACGGCGTGCCACGCGCCGGGAGCCGGCCGGTCGGCGGTCATCGCGCGGACGCCGTGCCGGAGGTCGGGCGCCGGTCGAAGCGCGCCCGGGCGGGTTCGACCGGAAGCGGCTCGGGCGCCCACTGGCGCTGTTTCGTCGCCCACGCGATCGCGAGGAGCAGGACGAGGTTGCCTTCGAGGAGGAGCCGGCTCTCGGCGAGACTCTGCCCGATCAGGGCGATCATGAGCGCGAGCGGCACGAGCGACGCCGCGGTGTGGGGACGCAGCCGGCCCGAGGCATCCATGGGCCGGTCGACCGCGAGGAACCAGGACCGCCAGAGCGCACCGATGACCACCGAGGCGAACGCGACCAGGCCGAGGATGCCGAGCTGCAGCCACACGTCGAGCCAGGCGTTGTGGGCCTGCAGGTAGATGACGCCGTGGCGCGAGTACAGCGAGTTCAGGGGCTCGGTCCACGGCTGCCAGTACCCGAGCCAGCCCCAGCCGAACAACGGCCGCTGCGCGGCCAGCTCGGTCACTCCCGCCCAGATCTCGAAGCGCCCGGTCACGTCTTCGCTGCGGCCGAGCAGCGAGGTCAGCTGGCTCCACCACACGACGAGGGCGGTCACGGATGCCACGAGCGCGAGGCCGGCCGTGAGATAGACGGGTCGACGGCGATCCGGGCCGGCGCGCCGCGCCCAGGCCACGAACGCGACCCCGATCACGACGAGCGCGGCCACGAGCGTCACGGTCGCCGACCGGGTGAGGACGAGCGTCACCCCGGCGACCACGAGCCAGCCGATGCCCTGCGCACGGCGCATGGCGCCCGAGGCGAGCAGCGCACCGAAGACGATCACGCCGATCAGCGCGATCATGCCCAGCAGATTACGGTTGGCGACGATGCCCTCGATCGGTCCGCCGTCGAAGAGCAGCGCGCGCGACCAGAAGAAGGCCAGCGGGACGCGTTCGTAGTCGCTCGGGTCGTAGTCGGGGAAGAGCGGCGGCACGGGCTGCCGCACGAAGATCGCGATCACGAGCTCGAACACCAGCGAGAGCCCGAGCACCCACTTCACGGCCCCGGCGATCGCGGTCACGAGGCGCGACCAGCTCAGGCAGAGCGCGAGCGTGATCGCGACGAACGCCGTGATGAGCAGGATCGCCACGCCGAGCGCCGACGATGCGGGGTAGGCCGACCAGGCGACCGACAGCGTCGCGATGGCGAGGAAGGCGAGCGTCGACTTCGGCACCCGGCGCCAGGCCCACGATGGGCGCGTCGCCACGATGAGCCAGATCGCGCCGGCGACCACGACGGCGACGACCGCGCCGAAGCCCCACCAGCCGAGCAGGTTGCGCCAGAACTGGCCCGCGAGCACCGTGAACACCGCGAACGTCGCGTAGGCGCCGACGAGCGCGGAGCGACGTCCCGAGGTCATGCGGACAAGGCTATCGCCGCCGTCACACGAATGCGGCCTCACCGGTGATCGCGCGGCCCACGATGAGCGTGTTCATCTCGCGCGTGCCCTCGTAGGAATACAGCGCCTCGGCGTCGGCGAAGAACCGTGCCACGCCGTGCTCGAGCACGATGCCGTTGCCGCCGCACGCCTCACGCGCCCACGCGACCGTCTCACGCATGCGAGCCGTGGCATACGCCTTGGCGAGGGCGGAGTGCTCGTCGCGCTGCTCGCCGCGATCCTGCAGCTCGGAGACGCGGACCACCATGCCGAGCGAGGCCGTGATGTTGCCGAGGCAGCGCACCAGGTGGTCCTGGATGAGCTGGTGCGCGGCGATGGGCTTGCCGAACTGCACGCGCTCTTTGGTGTACGCGAGTGCCGACTCGTACGCGCCGATCGCGGTGCCGACGGCCGACCACGCCACCTCCGCGCGTGTCGCACGCAGCACCGCCGCGGTGTCGCGGAACGACGACGCACGCTGCAGCCGCAGCGACTCGGGCACCCGGACGTCGGTCAGCACGATGTCGGCGTTCTGCACGGGGCGGAGGCTGATCTTGCCCTCGATCTTCGTCGCCGCATAGCCGGGGGTGCCGGTCGGCACGATGAATCCCTTCACCTGACCGTCGGCCTCGTCCTTCGCCCAGATGATGGTGACGTCCGAGAACGTCGCGTTGCCGATCCAGCGCTTCTCGCCGTTCAGCACCCACTCGTCGCCCTCGCGGCGGGCGGTCGTGCGCAGCCCGCGCGCCGAGTCCGAGCCGGAGTCGGGCTCGGTGAGTCCGAATGCGCCCAGCACCTCGCCGGAGGCGAGCCTCGGAATCCACTCGGCCCGTTGCTCGGCCGACCCGGCGACGGCGATCGAGCCCGCGGCGAGCCCGTTCTGCACGCCGACGAACGTCCCGACCGAGGCATCCACCCTCGCGAGCTCGAGCGCGACGAAGCCGCGGAAGACGGCGCTGTTCTCGAACGGCCTGGTCTCCTCCCAGGCGTACGAGAGCACGTCGAGCTGCGCGAGCGGGGCGATCAGCTGCATGGGGAACTCGGCACGTTCCCAGTAGTCGCCGATGATCGGCCGGACGTCGGTCTCGAGCCAGCCCCTGAGGCGGGCGAGCGCGTCGCGTTCGCGGTCGGTGAGTACGTCGGCATAGGAGAGGAAGTCGCCGGCGAGCGGGGCGAAGGTCATGGCAGCTCCAGTCGGTGGGGATGGGCCGAGCCTAGGGCCACGCACCCCGGGGGCGGCAACGCCGTTGGTAGCTTGGGACAACGCCCCCGAAAGGACGCTCCTGCATGTTTGTCGCCATCCGCAACACCCCGCGCGATTACGCGTGGGGATCGTCCGAGCACATCGCGGCATTCCGCGGCACGCGGCCGTCCGGCGGGCCGGAGGCCGAGCTGTGGCTCGGGGCGCACGCGGGCTCGCCCGCGAGGATCGACGATCCGGCCGCGACCGGCGGCGCACGCGACCTCGCCGAGTGGATCGCCGCCGAGCCCGAGCGGGCGCTCGGCCCCGACCTCGCGGCGCAGGGCGCGCGGCTGCCGTTCCTGCTGAAGCTGCTGGCCGCCGGCGGCCCGCTTTCCCTCCAGGCGCATCCGACGCCCGAGCAAGCGCGTGCCGGGTTCGCGCGCGAGGAGGCCGACGGCGTGCCCATCGACGCCTACGACCGCAACTACAAGGACACCTTCCACAAGCCCGAGCTCATCGTCGCGCTGAGCGAGACGTTCGACGCGTTGTCCGGCTTCCGGCCGGTCGAGGAGGTCCGTGGCGTGCTCGCGACCCTGCGCGAGGCCGACGCGGCCGACGCGCAGCCCGAGCCGGGTGCCCTCGACCTGCTCGAGTCGCATCTCGCGGACGGCCTCGCGGGCACCGTCGACTGGCTGCTCCGCGACGGCCGCGGCGGTGACACCGGCGAGGCGGCCTGGGTCGTCGAGCGCGTGGTCCGGCTCGCGGTGAGCGACGTCGCGCGGGCCTCCGGGTTCGCGCTCTCGTTCGACACCGTCGCCGCGCTCGCCGAGGCCTATCCCGGTGACCCGGGGATCGTGATCTCGCTCCTGCTGAACCGCGTGCGGTTGGTCCGCGGGGAAGCGCTCTACCTCCGGGCGGGCAACATCCACGCGTATCTCGACGGGCTCGGCATCGAGCTCATGGCGTCGAGCGACAACGTGCTACGTGGCGGCCTCACGCCCAAGCACATCGACGTCGGCGAGCTCCTCGAGGTGCTCGACGTGTCACCGATGCCGCCGCCCCGGCTCGCGCCCGAGGTCGCGAGCGACGGGGTGCTCACGTTCCGGCCGGACGTCCCCGACTTCGTGCTGCACCGGGCCGAGCCCGGGGCGGATGTCTCGCGCGTCACGCTCGGCGGACCAGCCATCGTGCTCGCCGAGCGCGACGAGGTGCGGCTCGCCGGTGCGCTGGGGGAAACCGCAGTGCCTCGCGGGGCGGCCGTCTACGTCACGCCCGACGAGGGCGCGCTCTCGGTCAGCGGTCCCGGCATCGCGTGGGTCGCCACGACGGGCTGACCCCCTGACCCGTCAGCCGACGGCGGAGACCGACCGCTCCGCCGCCGCGGCGGAGACCGCGGCATCGCCGGGCGCGCCGAACAGGCGGCGGTAGGCCGTCGGCGTGGTCTGCAGCACCTTGAGGAAGTGGTGACGCATGACCGCCGCGGCGCCGAAGCCGGTCTCCCGCGCGATCTCCTCGAGCGTGAGGTCGGTCTCCTCGAGCAGCTGCTGGGCGCGGAGCAGACGCTGCCGGTTGAGCCAGGCGTTGGGGGTCGTGCCGGTCTCGGCGCGGAACTTCCGGGCAAAGGTGCGCGGCGACATGAGCGCTTTGCGCGCGAGGCGGTCGACCGTGAGCTCCTCGTCGAGATGCTCGACCATCCACTCGGTGATCTGCGCGAACGAGTCGCTTCTGGCCTCGACGACCGGCGTCTGGATGAACTGCGATTGACCGCCGTCCCGCTGCGGCGGCACGACCATGCGGCGCGCGATGATGTTCGCCGCGGACTGTCCGAGCTCGGTGCGGACGACGTGGAGCGCGGCGTCGATGCCGGCGGCCGTGCCCGCACCGGTGACGACCTTGCCGTCCTGGACGAACAGTACATCGGGGTCGACCTCGGTTCCCGGGTACATCTCGGCCATGCGGTCGGTGTACATCCAGTGCGTGGTCGCCCGTCGCCCTTCGAGCACTCCGGCGCGTGCGAGCGTGAACGCGCCCGAGCACACGCTGAGCACCCAGGCGTTGCGGGCGACGGCGTCACGGATCACCTGGAGCACGCGTTCGTCCGCGGCCTCGTCGATGAGCGAGGCGGGCACGGCGATCAGGTCGGCGGTCGCGGCCGCCTCGAGCCCCTCGGTGACCACGAGGTCGAATCCGAGCTTGGTCCGCACCGGTCCGGGGTCGGCGGCGATGACGTGGAAGTCGAAGGTGGGCCCGCCGTGCTCGGAGCGATCGATGCCGAACACCTCGCAGATCACCCCGAACTCGAACGGGGCCATGTGCGGGAGAGCGAGACAGGCGACGGTGTGCAACATGGTGACCTCAGAGCTTGGCAGGAAGACGTCGTTCGGTGGCAACTCTGCCACTGTTGGCGTGATATGGCAAGGCATAGATTTTCTGCCATGACCACGATCCTGCTGCTGATCCTCGTCGCGGCCCTCGTCTCCTGGGGCGTCGCCGGCACGATTCGACTCCTCGCCCGGGACGGCTACGGCCTTCCCGAGATCTCGGCCCGCGTCCGCCACGCGGGCGAGCCGCCGATCGCCCAGTCCTGACCCCCCGTCAGCGGCGCCTCCCCGATACGATCGGGGAGGCGCCGGACCGTCCGGGCGCCGGGAGGGGGCGCCCATGAGCTGGCTGGTCACCGGAGGAGCGGGCTACATCGGAGCCCACGTCGTCCGCGCGTTCGAGGCCAAGGGCATCGACACCGTCGTCATGGACGACCTCTCCTCAGGCCGGCGGAACTTCGTGCCGGCCGGCACGACCTTCGTGCACGGCTCGATCCTCGACGGGCGGCTCGTCCATGAGACGCTCGCGCGCTACCGCGTCCAGGGCGTCGTGCACCTCGCGGGGTTCAAGTACGCGGGCGTCTCGGTCGGCCGGCCGCTGCACACCTACCAGCAGAACGTGACCGCGACGGCCACGCTGCTCGCGGCCATGGAGAGCGCCGGGGTCCCGAGTCTGGTCTTCTCGTCGAGCGCGGCCGTCTACGGCACGCCCGACGTCGACCTCGTGACCGAGGCGACGCCGAAGCGTCCCACGTCTCCGTACGGCGAGTCGAAGCTCGTCGCCGAATGGCTCATCGCCGACCAGGGCGTCGCCGCGGGGCTCGCACACACGGCACTGCGGTACTTCAACGTCGTCGGATCCGGCAGCGACGAGGTGTACGACACGAGTCCGCACAACCTGTTCCCGCTCGTGTTCGACGCGTTGCTCGAGGGGGAGACCCCGCGCATCAACGGCGACGACTACCCGACGCCCGACGGGACCTGCGTCCGCGACTACATCCATGTCGCCGATCTCGCGGCCGCCCACGTCGTCGCGGCCGAGCGGCTCATCGCCGGTGACCCGCTCGAGCCCGTGTACAACCTCGGCTCGGGTGAGGGGGTCTCGGTGGGCGAGATCATGCGCGCGATCGCCGACGTGACCGGCGTCGCCTTCACCCCCGAGGTCGCGCCGCGCCGACGCGGCGACCCGGCGCGGATCGTCGCATCGGGCGAGCTCGCGGCGCGCGACCTCGACTGGCGGATGCGGCACTCCCTCGCCGACATGGTGGAAAGCGCGTGGCGTGCGAGGCGCACGGCCACCGCGCCGGATCCTGCCTGACCCCGGCTTCCGCGACACGCGTCCGGGGTGTCGCCGTGCACCAGAAGCCTCAGGCCATGATTGAGAGTTTGGTCTCCGCGACTTGACGCCCTGGAATTACACCGGTGTAATTGTGCTGACACGCCGCGCAGGCGGACGGTACAACTGGGTGGGAGACGATATGGGAAACCTCGAATATCGTTCTGGCGTACCTGAGGATTGGTTCATCGATCCGGTCCGTCGGGGTCAGCCGACAGAATTGGGCATGCCGGGCCTTCGGGGGAGCGCCGAGGACGATCCGCTGGCCTGGCAGAGCGATTCGCTGTGCGCGCAGACCGACCCCGAAGCGTTCTTCCCCGAGAAGGGCGGCTCCACGCGCGACGCGAAGAAGATCTGCGGCGGGTGCGAGGTCCGCGCGCAGTGCCTCGAGTACGCCCTAGCGAACGACGAGCGCTTCGGCATCTGGGGTGGACTGTCCGAACGCGAACGCCGGAAGCTCCGCAAACGCGCCGGGTGACCCGCGCCGCTCCCCGAAGGCACGAGCGCTCCGCCGCATGAGGTTCGCGGCACGCCCGCCACGGTGACCGCCGGGACGGCGGGCGGACCCTAGGCTGTCCCCGATGTTCCCTCGAGTCACCGCCGTCCTCGTCGTGCACCGCGGCGGCGACCGCCTCCGTCGCACGCTCGCGGCGGTCCGCGCTCAGCACCGCGCCCCCGACGAGCTCATCATCGTGCTCACCGACGCCGACACCGCCGCGCGCGACGACGCCGCGGCCGCGGCGCCGAACCACATCGTGTCGCTCTCGACCCGGGTCTCCTTCGGCGAGGCCGTCCGCGCGGCCGAGGGCGTCCTGACCCCGCCGAGCGGCGACGACGACGCCCTGTGGCTGCTCGCGGAGGACTCCGAGCCTGCAGCCGACACCCTCGCCCGCCTCGTGGCGACGCTCGAGACCGAGCGCTCGGTCGCGATCGCCGGCCCCAAGCTCATGTCCTGGGACGCACCGGATCGCATCGTCGGACTCGGGCGCTCGATCACGAGATTCGGTCGCGCGGTCGACCTCGTCGCCGACGAGCTCGACCAGGGCCAGCACGACGAGCTCAGCGACGTGCTCGGGGTCGGCGCGGCCGGCCTCCTGGTCCGCCACGCCGTCTGGCGCGCGCTCGACGGCTTCGACCCGGGACTCCCCGTCGTCGACGACGCGCTCGACTTCTCGATCCGCGCGCGCCTCGCCGGCCACCGGGTGAGCGTCGTGCCATCCGCACGGGTCGTCGTCGGAGAAGGCGGCGTCGCCGGACCCGAAGCCGGTCGCGGTCGCCGTGCGCGCCGCCGCCGTCGGCTCGAGCGCGCGGCCGAGCTGCACCGACGGCTGGTCTACGCGCCCGCGGCGATGGTGCCGCTGCACTGGCTCGCCCTGCTCCCACTCGCCGTCGCCCGCTCGATCGGCCTGCTGCTCACGAAAGCCCCCGGCGCGATCGGCGGCGAGTTCGCGGCGGCGTTCCAGGCGATGTTCGGGCTGGGCCAGGTCGCGCACGCGCGACGGACCCTCCGCCGCGCCAAGCTGGTCGGCTGGTCCGCGATCGCGCCGCTCCGGATCCAGCCCGACGAGATGCGGCGCCGTCGCCGTGCGGCGGCCGAGGCGCGCCGCGCGCGCGCTCGCGGCCGCACCGAGGAGCTGCAGTTCCTCGGCACGGGCGGGGGATGGGTCCTGCTGGGCTCGATCGTGGTGTCGGCCGCGCTCATGTCGTGGCTGTTCAGCGCCGCGGGCATCGGCGGCGGCGCGTTGCTGCCGCTGTCGGACCGGCTGGACGAGCTCTGGCGCAACGCCGCGTACGGCTGGCGGGACGTCAGCGCCGGGTTCGTCGGCCCCGCCGACCCGTTCGCGGGTGTGCTCGCCGTGCTCGGCTCGATCACGTTCTGGTCGCCGTCGTTCGCGCTGGTCGCCCTCTGGGTGGTGGCCATCCCCGTCGCCGCGCTCGGGGCCTGGTTCACGGCATCCCGGCTCACCGAGCGCGGCTCGCTGCGCGCGCTCGCGGCGGCCGTCTGGGCCCTGGCGCCGCCGTTCGTCATCGCACTCGCCGACGGCCGGCCCGGCGCGGTGATCGCGCACGCGCTCCTCGGATGGCTCGCGTTCGCCGCGATCGGCGCCGCATCGAGCTGGGCGTCGACCGCCGCCGCAGGCCTCCTGCTGGCCGTCGTCGTCGCGGCCGCACCGAGTCTCGCGCCCGCGCTCATCCTCGCGTGGATCGTCGCGATCGCGATCAGCGGGCGGTCAGCGGCCAGGTACGCGCTCATCCCATTGCCGGCGCTCGTGCTCGCCGCGCCGCTCATCTGGGCGCAGGTCTCGGCCGGCACGCCGCTCGGGCTGCTCGCGGACCCCGGGCTGCCCGCGCCGGGCGCTGTGCCGGGGGCGTGGTGGCTCGCGCTCGGCTTCCCGGTCGCCGACGCCGGCTGGTCCGCGGCCCTCGAACCGCTCGGACTCGGGCTCGACCCGGTCTGGATCGTCACGGTGCTGCTCGCCCCGCTGGTCCTCCTCGCCGTGAGTTCGCTGCTCTGGCCGCGGCTGCGGGCCGCCATCCTCGCACTCGCCACCGCACTGGCCGGATTCGCGACCGCGGTCGCCGCCGCGCACCTGGCGGTCGCGTCCATCGGCGACGAGGCGGTCCCCGTCTGGAGCGGAGCCGGGCAGAGCCTCGCGTGGCTGGGCCTGGTCGCCGCCGTGGTCATCGGACTCGACGGCATCCGCCGCGGAGCGCCGGCCCTCGCGGCGGTCGCCGGTGTCGCGGCCGCGGCCGCGGTGCTGCCGGCCGGACTCGCGCTGGCGACCAGCGCCGCGCCCGTCGGCCCGGCCGGTGAACGGACGCTGCCCGCGTTCGTCGTCGCCGCGGCCGAGACCGATCCTCGGGTGACGACCCTGCGCATGGAGCCCCTCGACGGCGGTGGCCTGCGCTCGTGGCTCGAACACGGCACCGGTGCGACACTCGACGACCAGTCGACGATCGATGCGACCCGCGCCGGGCTCTCGGAGCGGGAGGCGCGGCTCGCCGAGCTCACCGGGAACCTCGCCTCGCAGAGCGGGTTCGACGCCGCCGCGGCGGTCGACGAGTTCGGCACGACGTTCGTGCTGCTGGCGCCACCCGAGTCGGCTGAGAACCGCGAAGCGGTCGCCACCGCCGAGCGTGCGCGGGCCGCGCTCGACGGCAACCCCGAGCTCATCCCGGTCGGCGACACGGCGTTCGGCGTGCTGTGGCGGTTCGCGGACGCCCCGTCGCCGGCGCCCGCGTCGGCCATCCCGGCGAACGCGGGTGGCGCGACCTCCGTGCTGTGGACCACGCTCCAGCTCATCGTGCTCGGCGCGGCTGTGCTGCTGTCGATCCCGACCGGCGCGGGTCGTGAGGACGCGCGAGTCAGGATCAGGCCGGCCAAGCCGCCCAAGCCGCCGAAACCCGCCAAGCCCCCGCGCGCCCGGTCGCGTCGTGGCGACGGTGCGAGCGGCGCTGCCGACGCCGATACGGCCACCGCCGAGGCATCCGCGACCGATCCCGTCGCCGAGGCATCCGCCGCCGGGACCTCTGCTTCCGAGCCACCCGCCGCCGAGGCATCCGGGATCGTCGAAGCCGGCCCGCCGCCGGCCGAGACGGGCGAGACCGGCGCGCCGGCGCGCGTCGCGCCGGGCGGGGAGCCGGGCGACCCGGCCGGCGACGCCGAGTTCGACCAGAGGAAGGGTCCGGAGCATGCCGGCTAGGCGCAGCTACGTCATCGCGGGGGTCCGAGGGCTGGCCGCGGCCGCAGCCCTCGCCGTCGGGGCTGGTGCCGTCGCCGCCGCCGCACTCGTGCCGTGGCCGTCGTACCAGGCCGAGCCCGCGTCCGTCGTCGTCGAGCCGTCCGAGAGCCCGCAGGTGCGGGTGTGCCCCGGTCCGCTGCTCGCGCTCGCCGACGATGCGTCCTCGGCGACCACGGCCTCGTCCTTCGGCGACGTCTCGCTCGTGACCCAGGTCGAGCCCGCGCAGGCCGACGTCGAAGAGGTCGAGGTGAACGCGCCGGGCAATCCCGACGCCGATGCGGACGGGACGCCGATCGCGCTGACCACCGCGCCGGGAGACGTCGCCGCGGGCCTGCTCGCGGGCGCGCAGTCCCAGAGCGCGGGCACCGAGACCATCGCCGGGCTCGCGGTCGCCGCATGCCGGGAAGCCGTCGCGGAGTCCTGGCTCGTCGGCGGGTCCACCGCGCTCGGGCGGGTCACGCTCGTCCTGCTCGCCAACCCGACCGACGTGGCCGCGACGGTCGAGCTGCGGGTCTTCGGCGAGGCGGGACCGGTCGAAGCGCCGTCGGCGGTCGGGCTGCAGGTGCCCGCACACGGGCAGCGAGTCGTCTCGCTCGCCGGCCTCGCACCCAACGTCGCCTCACCCGTGGTGCAGGTCACGTCGACCGGCGGGCGGATCGCCGCGAGTCTTCAGCAGACCGCCATCGACGGCCTCGTGCCGGCGGGTGTCGAGCTCGTCGGCGCCTCGGCCCGGCCGGCGCAATCACAGCAGATCCCCGGCGTCCTCGTGACCGGGGACCACGGCGTGGCCGTCGACGAGGATCACGCCGAGGGCGACGCGTTCCCCGCGCTGCGCCTCTTCGCACCCGGCGAGGAGCCCGTGGTCGCCACGATCGGCGTGATCTCGGAGTCGGGCGGCGGAGGGACCAGCGCCGAGGTCAACCTCCAGCCCGGCCAGGTCACCGACGTGCCGCTCGGTGAGCTCGCCGCCGGGCCGTACTCGGTCGAGATCGAGGCGGATGCCCCGGTCGTGGCCGCCGCACGCTCGACGATCCCGTCCGAGGCGGGCACGCCCGACGCGCCCGACGGCGCGACCGGCGATGTGGCCTGGTTCAGCGCGACCGCGCCGCTGATCGGCGACACCGCCGTCGCGGTCGCCGACGGCCCGGGCCCCCAGCTGCACCTGCGGAATCCCGGAGACGAGGTGGCCGACGTCACGATCGTCGCGGGCGGCGGTGAGCGATCGGTCGAGGTCGAGGCCGGCAGCGCGGTCGAGGTGGGCCTGACGTCCGGGCAGGGCCTCGTGCTGCGCGGGGCCGAGGGGCTGCACGCATCGGTCTCGTACCGCTCGGCGCGCCAGCTCGCGTCGATGCCCGTCGAACCGCCCGGGCCGCTCGACGCGCCGATCCGGATCTATCCGCGGTAGCCGGCCGGGCGACGCCCGCGGGCCGGTCAGAAGTGGCGGTACCGGCCGGGTGCGAGCTCCCACGGGTCCTTGCCGAGCAGGTCGGCGACCGCACGGTACACGCAGCTCTCGATGAGCAGCTTCTCGTCGCGCTCCTCACCCTCCTGGAGCCGCAGGAAGCGCACGATCGGCAGCCGATAGAAGATGATGCGCCGCTCGTCGTGGTACACCTTCCAGCGGTCGACGTGATCGTCGTGGACGGCTTCGGCCGGCCCCTGGGCGACCTCGAACACGACCCCCTCGAGCTGCGGCCAGAGCCCGCGCAGGTACGATGCGGTCGTCGCGACGGTGAGGTCGAAGTCGTCGACCCGGGTGCGCAGCAGCGGCAGATGCGGGCCCGTGACCGGAGAGCGCAGGCCGCGCCCGTGCCGATCGCGGGCCAACCGCCTCGGCGAGCTCGGCGTGGAGGTGACACGACGTGGGCGAGGCATGCGTTCCATCGTAATGTCCGCGGGCCTCGCTAGTCTGGTCGAGCCATGAGACGTTGTACGCGAACCGCCTGCACCGCTGAAGCGGTCGCGACGTTGACCTATGACTACGCCGACTCGCTCGCGGTGCTCGGCCCGCTCGCCTTCCGACGAGAGCCGCACGGCTACGATCTGTGCGCGCGCCACGCCGAGCGCACCTCCGCGCCGCGCGGCTGGCAGGTCGTGCGGCACGTGCCGCTCGGCGAGGTAGGTTTCAAGGCGTGACTACATCGCCTGCTCCCGAATCACGCGCCCGGCTCGACCAGATCGTCAAGGCCTACGACGTGCGCGGCATCGTCGACGAGGGGCTGACCGACGAGGTCGTGACGGCGCTGGGCGCGGCGTTCGCCGATGAGGTCGGCGAGCCTGGCGGGCGCCTGATCGTCGGCCACGACATGCGAGAGTCGTCCCCGCGCTTCGCGGCGGCATTCTCGGCCGGGGCGACGCTCCGCGGCGCCGAGGTGGTCGCGATCGGGCTGTGCTCGACCGACGAGAGCTACTTCGCCTCGGGGTCCCTCGCCGCGCCCGCCGCCATGTTCACGGCGAGCCACAACCCCGCCTCGTACAACGGCATCAAGTTCTCGCGTGCCGGTGCGCAGGGCATCTCGCTCGACACGGGCCTCGCGGCGATCCGCGACCGCGCGGCCGCGTACCTCGAGTCCGGCGTCGAGCCGGCTCCCGAGCGGGGCTCGGTCGTCGAGGCCGACGTGCTCGCCGACTACTCGGCGTACCTGCGCTCGCTCGTCGATCTCCGCGGCATCCGCCCGCTCAAGGTCGTGGTCGACACGGGCAATGGCATGGGCGGGCTCACCGTCCCCGCGGTGCTCGGCACCGCGGCCGGCCTGCCCGCGCTGCCGCTCGAGATCGTCCCGCTGTACTTCGAGCTCGACGGCACCTTCCCCAATCATGAGGCCAACCCGCTGGAACCGGCCAACCTCGTGGACCTCCAGCGCGCCGTCCGCGAACACGGCGCCGACCTCGGTCTGGCCTTCGACGGCGACGCCGACCGGTGCTTCGTCGTCGATGAGCGCGGCGAGGCCGTGACGCCCTCGGCGGTCGCGGCGATCGTGGCCCTCCGAGAGATCGCACGCGTCCGTGCGGCGGGCGAGACCGAGATCACCGTGCTCCACAACCTGATCACGTCGCGCGCCGTGCCCGAGTTCATCGAGCAGGCCGGGGGCACGCCCGTGCGCACGAAGGTCGGCCACTCGCTCATCAAGGACCAGATGGCCGAGACCGGAGCGGTGTTCGGCGGCGAGCACTCCGCCCATTACTACTTCCGCGACTTCTGGGGCGCCGACAACGGCATGCTCGCCGCGATGCATGTGTTCGCCGAGCTCGGAGCCGCGTCCGTGCCGTTCTCCGAACTCGCCGCCCGGTTCACGCCCTACGCGCTCTCCGGCGAGATCAACTCGACGGTCGACGATGTCCCCGGCGCCTACACGCGGGTCGTCGAGGCGTTCACGGGACGCGCCGAGTTCGACGAGCTCGATGGGCTCACCGTGACCGGCCAGACCGATCAGAGCGAGCCGTTCTGGTGGTTCAACGTGCGCGCGTCGAACACCGAGCCACTGCTCCGGCTGAACGTCGAGGGCGGCGACGCGCCCACCATGGTGCGCCTGCGCGACGAGGTGCTCGCTCTCATCCGCGCAGCGTAGTCCGACCCACCGTGCGCCGCGCGGCTGCGCCGGTCCCGTGCGCGCCGCGAGGCGGCGCAGCATCCGCCTAGGGCGAACAGGCCCGGTCCGCTCGGTCGCAACGGATAGATTCGATGCAACGCGACAACGGAAACGGAGCGACATCCATGGCCGAACCGACACTGCAGCCCAGTGTGTTCGATCGACTGCTGAAGGACCGCATCATCTGGCTCGGTTCTGAGGTGCGCGACGACAATGCGAACGAGATCGCCGCGAAGCTGCTGCTCCTCGCTGCAGAAGACCCGAAGAAGGACATCTACCTCTACATCAACTCGCCCGGCGGGTCGATCACGGCCGGAATGGCCATCTACGACACGATGCAGTTCGTGCCGAACGACATCGTCACGGTCGGCATCGGCATGGCCGCGTCGATGGGTCAGCTCCTGCTGACCGCGGGCACGAAGGGCAAGCGCTACATCACGCCGAACGCGCGTGTGCTCCTGCACCAGCCGCACGGCGGGTTCGGCGGCACCGCGAGCGACATCCAGACGCAGGCGCAGCTCATCCTCGACATGAAGAAGCGGCTCGCGGAGATCACCGCGGCGCAGACCGGCAAGTCCGTCGAGCAGATCAACGCCGACGGCGACCGCGACCGGTGGTTCAACGCCCAGGAGGCGCTCGAGTACGGCTTCGTCGACCACATCCGCGAGTCCGCCCTCGACGTGTCCGGCGGCGGCGGCACCGACCAGTCCTGAACCAGCCGTGACGAACAGAGAGAACGAGCGAATGTCAGTACCGAGTTTCAGTGGCCCTGCTTTCGGTGGCACGGCCTTCCAGGGGCAGCAGGCCCCGGGCGCGCGCTACATCCTCCCGAGCTTCGAGGAGCGCACGGCATACGGGTTCAAGCGCCAGGACCCGTACGCGAAGCTCTTCGAGGACCGGATCATCTTCCTCGGCGTGCAGGTCGACGACGCGTCGGCCGACGACATCATGGCGCAGCTGCTCGTGCTCGAGTCGATGGATCCCGACCGCGACATCATGATGTACATCAACTCGCCGGGTGGTTCGTTCACGGCGATGACGGCCATCTACGACACGATGCAGTACATCCGGCCGCAGATCCAGACGGTCGTGCTCGGTCAGGCCGCGTCGGCCGCGGCGGTCATCGCCGCCGCCGGCACGCCCGGTCGCCGGCTCGCGCTGCCGAACGCCCGCATCCTCATCCACCAGCCCGCGATGGGCGAGGCCGGCCACGGCCAGGCCTCCGACATCGAGATCCAGGCGCAGGAGATCCTGCGCATGCGCACGTGGCTCGAGGAGACGCTGTCGAAGCACTCCAACCGATCGATCGAGCAGGTCAACACCGACATCGACCGCGACAAGATCCTGTCGGCCGAGGAGGCGCTCGAGTACGGCCTGATCGATCAGGTCCTCACCTCCCGAAAGACGCTCCCGGCGCTCACCCGGTAGCACCAGCTCGACCAGTGGACGCGGCGGATGACCGGCTGAACGACAGGCCGGGCCATCCGCCGCGTCTCGTCATTGCGTGACGTGGATTCGCCGAGGGCGAACCGAACTTCCACATGAATTCGCGCGGCTCCGCCCCGACGTGACGAGGTCGGGTTAGGCTTCCGGAAGACGCACCGAGAGGGAGGATGCGATGGCACGCATCGGGGAGAGCGCCGATCTGCTGAAGTGCTCGTTCTGCGGAAAGAGCCAGAAGCAGGTCCAGCAGCTCATCGCCGGTCCCGGCGTCTACATCTGCGACGAGTGCGTCGAGCTGTGCAACGAGATCATCGAGGAGCGCCTCGCCGAGGCGACCGAGTCGGAGTCCGGCGAGTTCGAGCTGCCGAAGCCGAAAGAGATCTACTCCTTCCTCGAGGAGTACGTGATCGGTCAGGACCAGGCGAAGCGCACGCTCGCGGTGGCGGTCTACAACCACTACAAGCGTGTGCGTGCACAGCAGGCGCTGACCTCGGCCGATCACCGCGACGAGGTCGAGATCGCCAAGTCCAACATCCTCCTCGTCGGCCCCACGGGCTGCGGCAAGACCTACCTGGCGCAGACGCTCGCCCGCCAGCTGAACGTGCCGTTCGCGGTCGCGGACGCGACCGCACTGACCGAGGCGGGGTACGTCGGCGAAGACGTCGAGAACATCCTGCTGAAGCTGATCCAGGCCGCGGACTACGACGTCAAGCGCGCCGAGACGGGCATCATCTACATCGACGAGGTCGACAAGATCGCGCGCAAGGCCGAGAACCCCTCGATCACGAGGGATGTCTCGGGTGAGGGCGTGCAGCAGGCGCTGTTGAAGATCCTCGAGGGCACGGTCGCGTCGGTGCCGCCGCAGGGCGGCCGCAAGCACCCGCACCAGGAGTTCATCCAGATCGACACCACGAACGTGCTGTTCATCGTCGCCGGCGCGTTCGCCGGTCTCGAGGACATCATCGCGTCGCGGTCGGGCAGCCGGGGCATCGGGTTCGGGGCGCCGCTGCGCAGCAAGCAGGACCAGGACGACGCGTTCCAAGAGGTGCTGCCCGAAGACCTGCACAAGTTCGGGCTGATCCCCGAGTTCATCGGGCGGCTCCCGGTCGTCGCGACCGTGACGTCGCTCGATCGTGAGGCGCTCATGGAGATCCTCACGGTTCCGAAGAACGCGCTCATCAAGCAGTATCAGCGCATGTTCGAGCTCGATGGGGTGCAACTGGACTTCGAGCCCGAGGCGCTCGAGGCCATCGCCGACCTCGCGGTGCTGCGGCAGACCGGCGCTCGCGGGCTGCGCGCGATCATGGAGGAGGTGCTCGGGCCGATCATGTTCGAGGTGCCGTCCTCCACGGGCGTCGCGCGCGTGGTCGTCACGAAGGCGGCCGTGATCGACAACGCGGCGCCGACGATCGTGCCGCACAAGGCACGCCGCACGGAGAAGTCGGCCTGAGCCGGGCCGGCTGGGCACAGGCGCAGAGCGGCCACCGGCGCTCGCCGGCATGACCAGTCGTCGGCGGAATCGGCTGACACTCCGTGTGGAGCGCGGCGATTCCGGCGTGTCTGCGAGAAGCGCCGACGACTCGCACGCGTGACCCGGCGGCGTCAGGCCAGGTCGTCGTCGGTACGTGCGCCGAAGACGATCTCGTCCCAGCTCGGCATCGAGGCGCGCCCCTTGCGGGCTCGCCCGGTGCCGGGCGCGGTCTTCCCGCCCCAGAGCGTGCGCGCGGTCGACCCGGGTGCGTCGTCGGCGGATGCCTCGTCGACGGGCGGGTGGCTCGGCGAGCCGCCGTGCGGCGCATTCGACTCGAGCGATGGCTCTGGCTCGTTCGCCGCAGGCGCGCCGGGCGCGCCGGGCGCGCCTGCCGCCTGCGGTGCCGAAGCGGTGGGCACGATCGTGTGCTCGCCCGTGGCGGCTTCGCGCTCCCCGCGGCGTCGGCGCAGCGCTTCCAGGAGATCGGCGGTCTCGGCGTGGGTCTGCGCGGGCTCATCTGCCCGTTTGATGGCGGCACGGGTGACCGCTGCGCTCGAGGCGGTGGGGGTGAGCGGGGCGAGCGGCGTGGGCCGGCCGTAGGGGAGCGGCTCCGCCGGCGGGGTGGTGTCCTGCTCAGCCGTCGCGGGCTCGTCGAAGGTGAACGCGCCGCTGTCGAACCTCGCGTGATCCGCCTCCGGTGCGACGGCGCGCAGCCGGGGGATGAGTCCGTCCTTCAGCTCGCCCTGCTGCGACAGCGTGACCGCTTCGGAGTTGAGGGGCTGCAGCGCGCGACGGCGCAGATCGAACGTCCAGCGCGCGTCGTGGTCGATCGTGTCGGCCGTGAACTCGAGCTTCACGATCCAGCCGCGTTCCTCGTCCTTCCAGCTCGCCCACCGCTCACCGTCGGCGCCGAGCTTGGCCAGTCGCTCACGGATCACGCTGCCGAACGACGCGGGCTCGTCAGCCGGGTCGAGGTCGCCGGCGAGCTGGACGGGGACCGCGAGCGCCGAGGTCACGACGTGCTCGCGCTCGGCGATGACCGGTCCCTCGAAGCGTCGTACGTAGTCCACGGCGACGCCCGTGAGCTCGGCGACCTCTTCGGCCGACATCCCGGACCTGATGTGCGCCTGCACCTCGCGCGGCGAGAGCTTCGGGCCCTGGTGCGCCTCGGGGGTCGCCTGCCTGATCCGTGACTGGAGCACCTCGTCGATCTCGATCCGGAAGCGTGCCCCGTCCTCGGAGGTCGCGACGAGCGCGCCGCTCTCCACGCCGATCACTGTGAGTTCCTGCATCGCGACAAGACCTTCCATGCGTTTCGTCTCCGGCCAAGGATGCCACGCGAGTGCGGTGTGCTCCGGGAATAGCTCGGGCGCGCCGGAAGTTGCATGGGTGACCGCATGGAGACCCCAGTCGGATGAGGGTTTGCTTACCGGCCGGTTTTCATGCAAACTATGGCCGCCGATCTCCCCGGCGAGCCACGAAGAATGGATGGGCATGGCAACGGATTACGACGCACCACGGAAGACCGAAGACGACTCCGAGTCGATCGAGGCCCTCAAGGAGCGCGTGCCCGACAAGATGTCCGGTCAGGTCGACGTCGAAGACGCCGACAACCCGGGCAGCTTCGATCTCGCCGGCGCTGATCTGTCCGACGTCGAGCTCGACGTGGTCGTGCTCCCGCCGCAGGCCGACGAGTTCACGTGCGTGAGCTGCTTCCTCGTGAAGCACCGCTCTCAGATCGACCACGAGACGAAGCTCGGGCCGATCTGCCTCGAGTGCGCCTCCTGACCCGAAGGGTCACCTACGATTCCGGCCGTCGCGATCCATTGATCGCGGCGGCCATCTCGTTGGGCCGGCGACTCGAGACGAGCCAGTAGGGCGTGGGGTCTGCCGGGTCGACGACCGGGATCCGGACCACCGGGCGGATCCATCCCCTGATCACCAGGAACGCGCGTGCGTCGAGACCCGTGCCGAGCTCGACCCGCGCGGCGGCGTCGACGGCCGGCACCGCTTCGCCGACGTGCTCGAGCCCGATGTCGGCGCGGCCGGCGCGCAGGCGCCCTTCGGCCACCTCGATCACGGGTGCGGTGAGCGAGAGCGCACCGACGACCGCGAGGTAGAGCACGATTCCCGTGGCGATGCCCGCGGGGAGCGAGACCGGCGCGAGCACGAGGATGCTCGAGGGGATGAGCAAGAGGCTCACGATGTAGATCCAGGGCGTGGGCCAGAGGCGCTCGCGATAGTCGGGCATGGGTCTATTCGATCAGACTTCTGCACTACCCTCGAACGGTGACCGAATCCGTCGATGTCCTGATCACGGCCGAACGACTCCCGGTGTACGCCCACCCGGGCGACGCCGGTGCCGACCTCCACGCCGCCGAGTCGCTGGTCCTCGAGCCGGGTGAGCGGGCCACGGTCGGCACGGGCGTCTCGATCGCGCTGCCCGACGGGTACGTCGCGTTCGTCGTCCCGCGCTCGGGGCTCGCGTTCAAGCACGGCATCACGATCGTGAACGCACCGGGCACGGTCGATGCCGGGTACCGCGGTGAGATCAAGGTCGCGCTGCTGAACACCGACGCGAACGACGCGTACCGCATCGAGGCGGGCGACCGCATCGCGCAGGTCGTCGTGATGCCGGTGAGCCGCGCGCGCTTCGTCGAGGTCGAGCGCCTTCCGGGCAGCCACCGCGGCGAGGGCGGCTTCGGATCCACGGGATTCGGCGAGCACAAGCAAGGAGTGAACGCATGAGCGACATCGAGACCGAGGGCGAAGGCCCCGTCGACCACCCCAAGTCGGCACCTGAGGACCGCGCGACCGCGGGTCCGTTCGACGAGTCCGAGGCCAACCCGGTGCGGCCGTATGTCGATCTGGGCGGCGTGAAGATCCTGCCGCGTGAGGGTCTGCACCTCCGGCTCGAGATCGAGGAGGGCAGCAAGCGCGTCGTCGCGGTCGGCCTCGACCTCGCGGGATCGACGTTGCAGGTGCAGCCGTTCGCCGCGCCCCGGTCGAGCGGGCTGTGGCACGAGATCCGCGACCAGATCGCCGATCAGATCGCCAAGCAGGGTGGCACGACGACCGTGCGCGAGGGGGCGTTCGGGCCCGAGCTGCTCGCGCAGATCCCCGTCGCCGGCACCGCTGAGCAGGCCGGCCAGCTTCGCTTGGCGCGGTTCGTGGGCGTTGACGGCCCGCGCTGGTTCCTGCGCGGTGTGATCGCGGGCAATGCCGCGGTCGATCCCGAGGCGGCCCAGCAGATCGAGGAGCTCTTCCGCTCCATCGTGGTGGTGCGCGGCAACACGCCGATGCCCCCGCGTGACCTGATCCCGCTTCGCATGCCCGCGTCATCGTCCGGCGCAGCGATCGAATGACCGCCGGTCCGGGCGGTCCGTCACCCGACGGCGACGAGCGCGACGCGAGTGCGGCGCCGGCCGACGCGCGGGCGGATGCCACGGCGGCACAGCCCGGCGACGGCGACGCCGCGCAGCCCGATCTGCGTGCGGAGTTCGCGAGGCAGTTCGCCGCCGCGGCCGGCAAGAGCGGGCTCGGCGGCCTCGCGGGCGAGGAGAAGCTGACCGGGCGTGACGTGCTCACGGCGGTGGGCGGCGTGCGCGGGATCCTCGAGGCGTTGCTGCCCGGCTTCGTCTTCCTCGTCGTGTACTCGGTGCTGACGAGCTTCGCCGGCCAGGACGCCCAGGAGGCGCTCGTGCCCGCGCTCGGGGCATCCGTCGCCCTGGCCGTCATCTTCACCGTCGCGCGGATCGTCTCGAAGGGGCAGCCGACGCAGGCGATCGCGGGACTCGTGGGCGTGCTGCTCTCCGCCGCGCTCGCGCTCTGGACCGGCGACGCCCGTGACAACTACGTGCTCGGCTTCTTCACGAACGCCGGGTACGCCCTCGCCCTGCTGGTGTCGCTCGTCGTCAAGTGGCCCGCCCTCGGGCTCGTGATCGGCTTCCTGATGGGCGACGGCACGCACTGGCGCGCCGAGCGGCGGAAGCTGCGTCTCGCGCAGTTCTTGACGCTCGCGTGGATCGGGTTCTTCGTCCTGCGGATCGTGGTCCAGGTCCCGCTCTACCTGGTCGACAACGTGCAGGCGCTCGGACTCACGCGCCTGCTCATGGGTGTCCCGCTCTACGCGCTGATGCTCGTGTTCACGTGGCTCGTCGTGCGTGCCGCGTGGGCGTCGCCGCGAACGGATCGATGATAGAGTTATCTCGACGTCGAGATAAATCAGCCCCGGTCCGACATCCTCGGCCGGTGTGCGGGCGAGTTAGGTTCACCTTGCTGGATTCGCCCTCTGTCCGACGAGCATGATCGACATGTCGCCGGCCCGTCCGGGGCATCCGCGAAGGAGAGGACATCGTGTCTGCAGTGAACAGTTTCGGGGCGAAGGACACGCTCCAGGTCGGTGACCAGTCCTATGAGATCTACCGCATCGATCGGGTGCCCGGCCACGAGAAGCTGCCATTCAGCCTGAAGGTGCTGCTGGAGAACCTGCTCCGCACCGAGGACGGCGCGAACGTCACCAAGGCGCAGATCGAGGCGCTCGGCTCGTGGGTTCCGACCGCCGAGCCCGACACCGAGATCCAGTTCACCCCCGCGCGTGTGGTGATGCAGGACTTCACGGGGGTGCCGTGCATTGTCGACCTCGCCACCATGCGCGAGGCGGTCGTCTCCCTCGGCGGCGACCCGAGCCGCATCAACCCGCTCGCGCCGGCCGAGCTGGTCATCGACCACTCGGTCATCGCCGATCTGTTCGGCAGCGAGAACGCCCTCGAGCGCAACGTCGAGATCGAGTACGAGCGCAACGGGGAGCGCTACCAGTTCCTGCGCTGGGGCCAGACCGCGTTCGACGACTTCAAGGTCGTCCCGCCCGGCACGGGCATCGTGCACCAGGTGAACATCGAGCACCTCGCGAAGGTCATCTACGACCGGTCGGTCGACGGCGTCGTCCGGGCCTACCCCGACACGTGCGTCGGCACCGACTCGCACACCACGATGGTCAACGGCCTGGGCGTGCTCGGCTGGGGCGTCGGCGGCATCGAGGCCGAGGCGGCCATGCTCGGCCAGCCCGTGTCGATGCTCATCCCCAAGGTCGTCGGCTTCAAGCTGTCCGGTGAGATCCCGACGGGCGTCACGGCGACCGACGTCGTGCTCACCATCACCGACATGCTCCGCAAGCACGGCGTGGTCGGCAAGTTCGTCGAGTTCTACGGCTCGGGCGTGGCCTCCGTGCCGCTCGCGAACCGCGCGACCATCGGCAACATGAGCCCCGAGTTCGGCTCGACGGCGGCGATCTTCCCGGTCGACGACGTCACGGTCGACTACCTGCGGCTCACGGGCCGCAGCGCCCAGCAGCTCGCGCTCGTCGAGGCGTACGCCAAGGAGCAGAAGCTCTGGCACGACGCCGACAACGAGCCGTCGTTCTCGGAGTACCTCGAGCTCGACCTGTCGACCGTCGTCCCGTCGATCGCCGGCCCGAAGCGCCCGCAGGATCGCATCGTGCTCTCCGAGGCGAAGACGCAGTTCGAGTCCGACCTCACGAACTACACCGAGGTGTCGCACGACCTCGTCGACCTCGAGGTCGCCGAGTCGTTCCCGGCCTCCGACCCGCCGAGCAACACGCCGGGCGACGAGTACAACACGCACGTGCACCACCACCGCAGCCACGCGCCCAAGTCGGCCTCGAAGCCGACCCGCGTCGAGCTCGCCGACGGCAACGCGTACACGCTCGACCACGGCGCGGTGACCATCGCGGCGATCACGTCGTGCACCAACACGTCGAACCCGTCCGTCATGCTCGCCGCGGGCCTGCTGGCCCGCAACGCCGTGAAGAAGGGCCTCAAGGCGAAGCCGTGGGTCAAGACCACGCTCGCGCCGGGCTCGAAGGTCGTCACCGACTACTACGAGAAGGCCGGCCTCACGCAAGACCTGGAGGACCTGGGCTTCTACACGGTCGGCTACGGCTGCACCACGTGCATCGGCAACTCGGGCCCGCTCATCGAGGAGGTCTCGGCGGCGGTCAACGAGAACGACCTCGCTGTGACCGCGGTGCTCTCGGGCAACCGCAACTTCGAGGGCCGCATCAACCCCGACGTGAAGATGAACTACCTCGCGAGCCCGCCGCTCGTGATCGCGTACTCGCTCGCCGGCTCGATGAACTTCGACTTCGAGACCGACGCGCTCGGTCAGGACACCGAGGGCAACGACGTCTTCCTGAAGGACATCTGGCCCGACGCCGCCGAGGTGCAGCAGACGATCGACTCGTCGATCAACGAGGACATGTTCACCAAGCAGTACGCGAGCGTGTTCGAGGGCGACGAGCGGTGGCGCACGCTGCCGACGCCGACCGGCGCCACGTTCGAGTGGGACGCGGAGTCGACGTACGTCCGCAAGCCCCCGTACTTTGACGGCATGACGCTCGAGACCACGCCCGTCACCGACATCTCGCGCGCCCGCGTGCTCGCGAAGCTCGGCGACTCGGTCACGACCGACCACATCTCGCCGGCCGGCTCGATCAAGGCCGACAGCCCCGCGGGTCAGTACCTCACCGAGCACGGCGTCGACCGCAAGGACTTCAACTCCTACGGTTCGCGCCGAGGCAACCACGAGGTCATGATCCGCGGTACGTTCGCGAACATCCGCCTGAAGAACCAGCTCCTGGACGGTGTCGAGGGCGGCTACACGCGCGACTTCACCCAGGCCGACGCGCCGCAGTCGTTCATCTACGACGCGAGCCAGAACTACCAGGCGCAGGGCACGCCGCTCGTGATCTTCGGCGGCAAGGAGTACGGCTCGGGCTCGAGCCGCGACTGGGCCGCCAAGGGTACGAGCCTGCTCGGCGTGAAGGCCGTCATCACCGAGAGCTTCGAGCGCATCCACCGGTCGAACCTCATCGGCATGGGTGTCGTGCCGCTGCAGTTCCCGGCGGGGGAGTCCGCCGACTCGCTCGGCCTCGACGGCACCGAGATCGTGTCGATCTCGGGGCTCGAGCAGCTGAACCAGGGCACCACTCCGCGCACGGTGCACGTCGTCGCCGAGCCGAGCGAGCACTCGCCCGAGGGCAAGCAGACCGTCGAGTTCGACGCGGTCGTGCGCATTGACACCCCGGGCGAGGCGGACTACTACCGCAACGGCGGCATCCTGCAGTACGTGCTGCGCAGCCTCGTCGCGTAGTCGAAGGGCGCACTAGCACAGCGAGACTGCCCGCGTCGAGGCATCCGTCGAATGGATGCCTCGGGCGGGCAGTTTCGTCGTTCGGACGGCCCCCGGAGGAGGGGCGGCGTAGACTCGGGACGCACCGGCTCGCAGCTCCTGGCGGCCGGGGAAGGTGGTATGCATGACCCTGCTCAGCTCGATTCGGGGACCCCGCGACCTCGACGCGCTCACGCAGGATCAGGTGGTCGAACTGGCCGCGGAGATCCGCGCGCACCTCGTGCAGAACGTGGCCAAGACGGGCGGCCATCTGGGTCCGAACCTGGGCGTGGTCGAGATGACGCTCGCCATCCACCGCGTGTTCCACTCTCCGCGTGACTCGATCATCTTCGACACGGGGCATCAGTCCTACGTGCACAAGCTGCTCACGGGTCGCCAAGACTTCTCGACGCTCCGGCAGACCGGCGGGCTCGCCGGGTATCCGCAGCGCTCGGAGTCCGAGCACGACATCGTCGAGAGCTCGCACGCGTCGAGCTCGCTGTCGTGGGCCGACGGCATCTCCAAGGCGTTCGAGATGACCGGCCAGCTCGACCGGCACGTCGTCGCGGTCGTCGGCGACGGCGCGCTCACGGGCGGCATGACGTGGGAGGCGCTCAACAACATCTCCGACGACAACAGCCGGAACCTCGTCATCGTCGTGAACGACAACGGCCGTTCGTACGCGCCGACGATCGGCGGCATGGCCCGGTTCCTCAACTCGGTGCGCACGAAGCAGTCGTACCGCTCGCTGCATCAGTCGAGCCGGCAGGCCTTCGATCGGCTGGGCGGCCCGGCCCGAGCGTTCTATCGCGGCGTGCGGGGCGGCCTCCACGGGTTCCTCGCGCGGTTCACGAACAATGCGGCGCTGTACTCCAACCTCGACATCAAGTACGTCGGTCCCGTCGACGGGCACGACGAACGGGCGATGGAGGAGGCGCTGCGACAGGCGAAGCACTACGGCGCGCCCGTGATCGTGCACGCGATCACGGAGAAGGGGCGCGGCTACGAGCCCGCGCTTCGCGACGTCGCCGACCAGTTCCACGCCGTGGGGCAGATCGACCCCGAGACGGGGGAGCCGCTGGACACCTCGGCCGCGCCGTCCTGGACGGGGGTGTTCGCGGACGAGCTGGTCGCCCTCGCAGAACGCGACGAGCGACTCGTCGGCATCACCGCGGCGATGCTGCGACCGACGGGCCTGCACCGCATGGCCGAGCGTTTCCCGACCCGGGTGTTCGACGTCGGGATCGCCGAGCAGCACGCCGTGACCTCGGCCGCCGGGCTCGCCTTCGGCGGGCTGCACCCCGTCGTCGCCGTCTACGCGACGTTCATGAACCGGGCCTTCGATCAGGTGCTCATGGACGTCGCGCTGCACAAGGCGGGTGTGACGTTCGTGCTCGATCGCGCCGGCGTGACCGGGCCCGACGGGCCCAGCCATCACGGCGTGTGGGACCTGTCGATCCTGCAGGTCGTGCCCGGCGTGCGCATCGCGGCGCCCCGCGACTCCGTGCGCCTCGCCGAAGAGCTGGCCGAGGCCGTGACCGTCGACGACGGCCCCACGGTGCTGCGGTTCCCGAAGGGCAGCGTCGGCGTCGAGTACGCCGCGGAGCGGCGCACGCCCGACGGTGTGGACGTGCTCGCCGAGTCCGCCCGGAAAGACGTGCTCATCGTCACGGTCGGCCCCATGGCGGGCACCGGCCTCGACGTGGCCGAGCGGCTCGAGGCGCAGGGCATCGGGGCCACGGTCGTCGACCCGCGCTGGGTGGTCCCTGTGCCGCGCAGCATCGTCGAGCTCGCGGCCGACTATCGCATCGTCGTGAGCCTCGAAGACGGCATCCGGGTCGGCGGGGTCGGCACCCGGCTCCGTCAAGACCTGCGCGAGGCGGGCGTCGACACGGCCGTCACCGAGCTGGGCCTGCCCGACGAGTTCCTCGACCACGGATCACGCTCCGACATCCTCGAGCGGGTCGGGCTCACGCCGCAGCAGATCGCCCGCGACGTGACGGCGATGGTGCTCGGCAGCAAGCTGCCGCGGGCGCGAGGCGCCGGGCTCGAGGCCGTCTCGAGCGACACCGGCGCCCACCCGCGCCTCTGAGCGCGCCAGTCTCTGCGCCCCTGCGCTGCGGGTGCCCGGTTGCCCACCTGGCTGCCGTGCGACGGCGCCTGCGCCTGCGCCTGCGCGACGAGTCGCCGGCACGCCGGCGCGACACGCCGCGTCTGGCCGGGGTCCGCCGGCGTGTCGCGCACACGCCGACGACTGGCGATGTCCTCGGGCGCGTGACGCACGCGAGAGGCCCGCGACCTCGTGGGTCGCGGGCCTCCCTGACCGCGCAGGCCGCGTGGCGGGCTACGCGTCCACGCCGCGGACGGGCGGGTGGTGGAACGTGTCGCCGAAGACGCGTTCGCTCGCGCCGACCCGGTCGAGGTACGGCGTCGCACCGCCGGCCTGGAACGGCCAGCCCGCCCCGAGGATGAGGCAGAGGTCGATGTCTTCGGCCGCGGCGACGACCCCCTCGTCGAGCATGAGCTTGATCTCGCGGGCGAGCTCGTCTTCGACGCGCTGCAGGATCACGGCCGGCTCGACGGGGTGCTTGCCGACCGTGATGGCCTTCTTGGCGGCCTTCGTGAGGTCGGTCACCTTGCCGTGCTTGTCCTTCTCGACGACCGGTCCCGTGAGCTCGGCGAGCGCGTGCAGGTTCGCCGACGCGTAGAACCGCTCGGGGAACTCGCGCACCATGGTGTCCTGGACGTGCGCGGCGACCGCCCAGCCGACGAGGTCGATGAGCTCGAACGGGCCCATCGGCAGGCCGATGGGCGCGAGGGCCTGTTCGACGACGGGCACGGGCGTGCCCTCGTCGACCGCACGCGCCGCCTCCCCCATGACCTTCGCCAGCAGCCGGTTCACGACGAAGCCCGGGGCATCCGCCGTGAGCACCGCGCTCTTCTTGAGCTTCGCGGCGACCGCGAACGCGGTCGCGAGCGTCTCGTCGTCGGTCGCGGGCGCCTTCACGATCTCGAGCAGCGGCATGACGGCGACGGGGTTGAAGAAGTGGAAGCCGACGACGCGCTCGGGGTACGCGAGCCCGGCACCGATCTGCTCGACCGAGAGCGACGAGGTGTTGGTCGCGAGGATCGCCGTCTCGGCCAGGTGCGGCTCGACCTCGGCGAACACCTGCTGCTTGACCGCGAGGTCTTCGAAGACGGCCTCGATCACCCAGTCGCACTCGGCGAAGTCGGCCTTGTCGGTCGTGCCCGAGACGAGCGCGCGCAGCCGGTTCGCCTCGTCGGAGTCGATCCGGCCCTTCTGCTCGAGCGTGCCGATCTCGTCGCGGATGTACGCGAGGCCCTTGTCGACCCGGGCCTGGTCGAGGTCGGTGATCACCACGGGCACCTGCAGGCGCCGGACGAACAGCAGCGCGAACTGGCTCGCCATGAGCCCCGCGCCGATGATGCCGACCTTCGTGACCTTGCGCGCGAGCTCCTTCTCGGGCGCGCCCGCGGGCTTCTTCGCGCGCTTCTGCACGAGGTTGAACGCGTAGATCGAGGCGTGGAACTGGTCGCCCGAGATGAGGTCGGCGAGCGCCTCGTCCTCGCGTGCGAACGCCTCGGCCTTGGTGCCGCTCTTCGCGGCCTTCAGGAGGTCGAGCGCACGGTAGGGCGACTTCGCGACCGTGCCGATCTTGCCCTCGAGGCTCTTGCGCGCGATGCCGATCGCGGCATCCCACTTCGCGAGCTTCTCGAGCTTTCCCGGGGCGTTCGGCCGCTTCACGGCGATCGTGCCGGTGAGCACGCCGTCGGCCCACTTCAGCGAGTCCTCGAGGAAGTTGACCGTCGGGAACATCGCGTCGGCGATGCCGAGCTCGTACGCGTCCTTCGCCTTGAGCATCCGGTTGTTCTTCAGCGGGTTCTCGACGATCACGCGCAGCGCGTGCTCGATGCCGATCAGGTTCGGCAGCAGGTAGGCGCCGCCCCAGCCGGGGATGATGCCGAGGAACACCTCGGGCAGCGCGATCGCGGGCGCCGACGCGTCGACCGTGCGGTAGTCGCAGTTCAGGGCGACCTCGGTGCCGCCGCCGAGCGCGAGCCCGTTGATGAAGCAGAACGACGGGACCCCGAGGTCGCCGAGCTTGCCGAACACGAAGTGGCCGAGTTGGCCCATCTTGAGCGCGATCTCGCGCGTGGTCAGCTCGCCGACCTTCGACAGGTCGGCGCCCGCCGCCAGGAAATAGGGCTTGCCCGAGATGGCCACGGCATCGATCTCGCCGCGCGAGGCGCGGGCCGCGAGCTCATCGAGCCGATCGCCGAGCTCGAGCATCGTGACGGGCCCGAGGGTCGACGGCCGCGTGTGATCGCGGCCGTTGTCGAGCGTGATGAGCGCGAGCACCTTTCCAGAGGGCAGACGGATGTCTCGCACATACGAGTGCGTGACCACCTCGTCGTCCTGGAACGCGGCCGCCAGCTCGGAGAAGTCGATCTTCGAGTAGTCGGTCATGTCGGTCAACGGCCCTTTCCGTAGCGCTTGTGGTGCGGGTTCTCCCAGATGACGCTGCCGCCCTGGCCGAGACCGACGCACATGGCGGTCAGGCCGTACCGCACCTCGGGGTGCTGCTCGAACTGGCGGGCGAGCTGCGTCATGAGGCGCACGCCCGAGGCCGCGAGGGGGTGGCCGATCGCGATCGCACCGCCCCACTGGTTCACGCGCGGGTCCTCGTCGTCGATGCCGAAGTGGTCGAGGAAGCTCAGCACCTGCACCGCGAAGGCCTCGTTGAGCTCGAAGAGGCCGATGTCGTCGATCTTGAGACCGGCCCGCTTGAGCGCCTTCTCGGTCGACGGGATCGGCCCGATGCCCATGACCTCGGGCTGAACGCCCGCGAACCCGAAGCTCACCATGCGCATCTTGGTCGTGAGGCCGAGCTCCTTCGCGGCGTCGCCGCTCGCGAGGATGGCCGCGGTCGCCCCGTCCGTGAGCGGCGACGAGTTGCCGGCCGTCACGCGCCCGTGCGGACGGAACGGCGTGCGCAGGTTCGCGAGGCCTTCCATCGAGGTCTCCGGCCGCCGGCCTTCGTCCTCGGTCGCGAGGCCCCAGCCCTCGTCGGTGCGGATCGCGACGGGCACGAGGTCGGGCTGCAGCTGACCGGCGTCGTACGCGGCTTGCACCTTCTGCTGGCTGCGCATGCCGAAGCGGTCGCTGCGCTCCTTGGTGAGCCCGGGGAACCGGTCGTGCAGCCGCTCGGCCGTGCTGCCCATGTTGAGGGCGTCGCCCGCGACGAGCTTCTCCGTGAGGAAGCGCGGGTTCGGGTCGGCGTCGCCGCCCATCGGGTGACGCCCCATGTGCTCGACGCCGCCCGCGATGACGACGTCGTACTGGCCGAACCCGATGCCCGAGCCGGTCGTGGTGACGGCGGTCATCGCTCCCGCGCACATGCGGTCGATCGCGAAGCCCGGGACGCTCGTCGGCAGTCCGGCGAGGATGGCCGCGGTGCGGCCGAGCGTGAGGCCCTGGTCGCCGGTCTGCGTGGTCGCGGCGATCGCGACGTCGTCGACCCGGTCCTTCGGCAGGTTCGGGTTGCGTTCGAGGAGGCCGGTGATCGTCTTCACCGCGAGGTCGTCGGCCCGGGTGTTCCAGTACATGCCCTTGTCGCCGGCTCGGCCGAAGGGGGTGCGTACCCCGTCGACGAACACGACCTCAGCTCGTTCAGCCACGCTGCAGCTCCGTTTCGGTCAGGATGATTCGATCCTATGAACGGCCGCCGAGGCGATGGAATCGGTTGACGGATCCTACGAATCCGATGCAGAGGCGTCCTCGAGCGACTGTGCGGCCTCTACAAACGCCTCGGCGATTCTCTGTGCGGTCGCGTCAATCTGCCACTCGCGCGCGCCGTGCGCGCGAAGCGCGTCGCCGATGCCTGCGGGAGACGCATCCGCGGGCGGCTGCCACGCGACCCGCCGCAGCGTGTCGGGGGTGAGCAGGTTCTCGGTCGGCATCTGCAGCTGCTCGGCGACCTCGGTCACGGCCGCCTTCGCGAGCCTCAGCCGGGCATCGGCCTCAGGATGCCTGGCCGCCCACGCGCGTGGCGGCGGGGGCGCGTCGTTCGGCACACGGACCGCGGGCGGCTCGGGGTCGGCCAGGCCCGCCTCGATCGCCGCCCACCAGCGGTCGAGCTCGGACCGGCTCGCCCGGCCGCTGAACTCCTTCAGGTCGGCGAGCGCACGTTTCGTGCGGGGCAGGATCCGGGCGGCCGCCACGAGCGAGGCGTCGGGAACGAGCCGGCCGGGAGCGACGTCGAGCTCGGACGCGCGGGCGTCCCGTGTGAGCCAGAGCGAGCGCGCGACGGCGAGGTTCCTGCCGTGCCGGATGGCGTGGATGCCCGAGAGCCGCCGCCAGGGCTCGGCCGCAGGCGGTTTGGCCTCCTTCGTGAGCACCGCGCCGAACTCCTCTGCGGCGAGTCCCTGCTTCCCGGCGGCCTCGAGACGCTCGGTGAGCGCGTCGCGGACGTCGACCAGCAGCTCGACGTCGAGTGCCGCGTAGGTGAGCCACGAGTCGGGCAGCGGCCGGGTCGACCAGTCGGCGGCCGAATGCTCCTTCGCGAGCTTCACGCCCAGCAGTTCCTCGACGACCGAGGCGAGACCGACCCGGGCCATGCCGAGCAGGCGCGCCGCGAGCTCGGTGTCGAAGATGCGCGCGGGGTCGAGTCCGACCTCGCGCAGGCACGCCAGATCCTGGCTGGCCGCGTGCAGCACCCATTCGTCGTCGCCGATCTCCGCCTCGAGCCGGGAGAAGTCGGGGATCGTGGTCGGGTCGAAGAGGAAGGTGCCGGCGCCTCGCCGGAACATCTGGATCAGGTAGGCGCGCTGCGAGTACCGGAAGCCGCTCGCGCGTTCGGCGTCGACCGCGATCGGGCCTTCGCCCGCCGCGAGCAGCGAGACGGCGTCCTCATACGCCTCGGGCGTCTCGATCACCCGGAAATCAGTCACGGTTCCTCCGACGGGGCAGGGTCGTCACCCCTTCCGAACGAGGAGGGAGCCCGGCCAGCATGCACAACAGCTCGCCCCAGCCTTCCACATGCGGGGTGATGCGGGCGTCGAGCGGCGTCCAGGACGCGCGCAGCTCGAGCTGCGCGCCGTCGCCGCGGTGGGCGAGCTCGCCGTAGCCGGTGGAGAGCACCTTCGTCGCGGTGCCGCTCGCCGAGACGTACGCGGCGCCCAGCCCGTCGAGCGCGTCGACGAGCCAGGACCACGCGACGTCGGCGACGAACGGGTCGAGGCCGATGTCCGTCTCGAGCGGTGCCTGCGCGAAGCACACGACACGGAACCGGCCGCCCCAGGCCTCGGGTTCCTCGGGGTCGTAGAGCAGGACGAACCGCCCGGTTCCGAGGTCGGAGTCCGCCGCGTGCCGGCCCGGCTCGACGTCGGCCGCGAGTGCGGCGGCATAGGGAGCGAGCGATCCGGGAGCCGGGATCTCGGTCACCCGGAGCTCGCTGCGGTGCACGGCAGCGCGCATCGATGCCAGCGCCGCGTCGAACTCGGCGGGTGCAGGGGACTCTGGGTCGGACACGTTCGCAGACTAGAGTCTGCATCTGAGCAGGCGGCGACGGCACGCCGCGACGTGATCGAGCCGATGCGATCGGTGATCGAAGGGGTGAGGGATGGGCCGGCGAGGGCGCATGACGGGATCGGCCGCCGTGATCCTGCTCGGCGCCATCGCGCTCCTCGGAGGGCTCGCGGCCGGCATCGTCGCCGCGATCGCGGTCGTCTTCGCGCGCAAGGTCGTCATCCCGGTCGGACCGCGCGAGGAGGATCTCGGCATCGGGCGCGTCGACCTCGCGGGCGGCGAGCTCGAGCTGTACGGCGACGAGGCGGGACTCGCCGGCCGGTACGGCCTGTGGTTCGAGCGCGACTCGGGACACGCACGCCTCGGTGCGGTCGTCGCGCGCGAGACCCGGATGGCCAGACGGCGGATCGAGGGGGTCGACTTCGGGCGCCTCGACCGGGCGAGGCGCGGTCGCCTCGACGGCTGGTATTACCTCGGTCCGTGGGAGTTCGGCCACGGGTACGAGAACGTCGTCGTCCAGACGCCGCTCGGACCCGCGCCCGCGTGGTACATCCCGAGTGCGGAGCCCGGCGGGCGCTGGGTGATCCAGGTGCACGGGCGCGGCGCGAAACGCGGCGAGACGCTGCGTGCACTGCCGGCGGCCTACGCCCGCGGCTGGGACACGCTCGTCGTCTCCTACCGCAACGACGGCGAGGCGCCCGCGAGCGTCGACCGGCGGTACGGCCTCGGCGGCACCGAGTGGGAGGACGTCGTCGCCGCGGTGCGCTTCGCGCGCGAGCACGGCGCCGAGGAGATCGTGCTCATGGGCTGGTCGATGGGCGGCACCATCACCCTGCAGGCCGTGCTGCGATCCGAGGAGGTCAGAGAGCGGCTGGTCGGCGTCATCCTCGAGTCGCCCGCGATCGACTGGGTCGACATCCTGCGCTTCCAGGGCACGCTCTACGGGCTCCCGGAACAGGTGAGCTCCATGGTCACCCGGCTGATCAGCGCGCCGCTCGCGGTGACGGTGACCGGCATCGCCGCACCCATCGACCTGCACAGCCTCGACGCCGTCGCCCGGGCCGAGGAGTTCGACGTGCCGATCCTGCTGCTCGCGAGCGAGGACGACGGGTTCGTCCCGATCGACGGTGCCCGCCGCTTCGCGGCGGCGCGACCCGACCTGGTCCAGTTCGAGGTGTTCACCGGCGCACGCCACGTGAAGCTCTGGAACCACGACCCCGAGCGGTGGACCCGTGTCATCGAGGGCTGGCTGGCACGGCGCGCGGTCGACGGCGCGATCGTCCACGACGAGGATCAGATCGCGGGCTGACGAGGGCTCGCGTCGCCTGACGCGGGCTGACGCGGTGACGGATGTCTCAGGCGGCCGCCCGCTCGCGCACCTGACGCGTGATGCGGGCGAGCATTCCGGTCATGCCGCGGACCCGCAGGGGTGAGACGGCCTCGCCGAGCCCGAGCGACTGCGGGTAGTCCGCGGGCAGCGCGAGCACCTCGTCGACGCTCAGGCCGTCGAGGCCTTGCACGAGGATCGACGCGAACCCGCGCGTCGTCGGGGACTCGGCCGGCGCTGTGGCGTGCAGGTGCACGACGTCGCCGTCGAGCTCGACGAAGATGTAGACCGGCGACTGGCACTCCTCGACGCGTTCGAGCAGATCGGGGTGATCGCTGAGGTGTTCGGGCAGCTCGGGCAGCTCGTTCGCGAAGTCGAGCAGCAGTTGCAGGCGATCGCGGACGGCGAGCGCGAGGAAGTCCTCACGGGTCTCGGCGAGACGGGCGGGCAGCGTGGCATCCATCGTCTCGATCATCGCACGCGCCTCTGGGAGCGGGCCGGGCGCGCGAATCCGGTCCGCCGGCGACCCGTCAGGTTCGCCGGCGATCCGTCAGGCGGCTCAGCGCGACGGAAGCTCGCCGCGCTCGGGGCCGGTGACGATGGGCACACGCACCGCGCTGCCCCACTCGGTCCATGAGCCGTCGTAGTTGCGCACGCCCTCGAAGCCCAGCAGGTGCGTGAGCACGAACCACGTGTGACTCGAACGCTCGCCGATCCGGCAGTACGCGACGATGTCGTCGCCATCCGCGAGTCCGGCCTCGCCGCGGTAGATCGCATCGAGCTCGTCGCGGGACTTGAAGGTGCCGTCGGCGGCCGCGGCGCGGCCCCATGGCACGGATGCCGCGGTCGGAATGTGTCCCGCGCGGAGCGCGCCCTCCTCGGGGTAGGCGGGGGCGGTCGTGCGCTCGCCGGAGTACTCCTCGGGTGAGCGCACGTCGATCAGCGGGTTGCCCAGATGCGCGAGCACGTCCTCTTTGAACGCACGGATGGTCGCGTCGTCGCGTGCGACGACCGGGTATTCCACGGGCGTCACCTCGGGCGGCTCGGTCGTCAGGGGGCGTCCCTCGGCGATCCAGAGATCGCGGCCGCCGTCGAGCAGGCGGACGTCTTCATGCCCGAACAGGGTGAACACCCAGAGCGCGTAGGCCGCCCACCAGTTGTTCTTGTCGCCGTAGATCACGACCGTGGTGTCGCGAGCGATGCCCTTCGAGCCGAGGAGCGCCGCGAACTGCTCGGCGTCGACGTAGTCGCGCACGACCGGGTCGTTCAGGTCGAGGTGCCAGTCGATCTTCACCGCTCCGGGGATGTGACCGGTCTCGTACAGCAGCACGTCCTCGTCGGACTCGACGACCACGAGCCCCGGACGGCCCAGCCGTTCGGCGAGCCACTCGGTGCTGACGAGCCGTTCAGGGTGGGCGTAGGCCGCGAACTTCTCGGCGACGTCGAACTCGACCGGCATGGAACCTCCAGAGGTCGCCCGGTTGGGGCAGGGGAGCGGTGGGCGCGGACTAGGCTGTTGAGCTGTCCACCCTCGAATCTACGCGGCTCCGCCTGCTGAAGTCACGGGCCCGTCATCAGGTGCAATACGGGAGCCTCACCACATGTCCTCGGACCTCTCCACCGGTCTTCTCCGGCTCGTCGAACGCAACCCGGTCATCTCGGGTGCCGAGATCGCGGGCGACCTCGTGCCGCCGCCGCAGTTCGAGCATGCGAGCTTCGACTCGTACCGCCCCGACCCCGACTTCCCGTCGCAGCAGGCCGCGCTCGACCGGCTCAAGGAGTTCGCGGGCGCGTGGCGTGCGGCGCAGCGGCCGGGCGGGTTCTTCTCACGCAAGCGTCCGGCGCGCATCGAGCTGCCGGGTGTCTACCTCGACGGCGGGTTCGGTGTCGGCAAGACGCACCTGCTCGCGGCGCTGTGGCATGTGGCGCACGGGCCCAAGTACTTCGGCACGTTCATCGAGTACACGGCGCTCGTCGGCGCCCTCGGGTATGCACCGGCGGTGAAGCTGCTCACGGGGGCCAAGCTCATCTGCATCGACGAGTTCGAGCTCGACGACCCGGGCGACACCATGCTCATGACGCGGTTCCTCGGCGAGCTCATGGCGAGCGGCACACGCGTGGCCGCCACGAGCAACACACCGCCGAACGCGCTCGGCGAGGGCCGCTTCGCGGCCGCCGACTTCCTCCGCGAGATCCAGGGACTCGCGTCGAACTTCGAGACCCTGCGCATCGACGGCCTCGACTTCCGTCGCCGCGACACCGGTGGCCGGGCCGAGAGCCCCGACGGCGACGCCGCGGTCGAGCGCACCGCCGAGGCCCTCGCCGGGCGCGGGCACCCGGTGTCGCTCGACGACTTCGACGGTCTCATGGCGCATCTCGCGACGGTGCACCCGTCGAAGTACATCAAACTCATCGAGGGCGTCGACATCATCGGCCTCCGCGGCGTGCACGAGCTGCACGACCAGAGCGCCGCGTTGCGGCTGGTCGCGTTCATCGACCGGGTCTACGACGCCGAGGTGCCGATCATCGCCAGCGGCGTGCCGCTCGACGGCGTGTTCGACGCGGACATGCTGGCCGGCGGCTACCGCAAGAAGTACCTGCGTGCGATGAGCCGCATGACGGCGCTCACGACCGGCGAGCTCCCGCCGCACGACTGACCGGCCAGGGCCCGGGCCAGGGCGCCGGCCACGGGGCATCCGTCTCGGGCTCGCGCCCGCAACCCGTCGATCCTGACTCCCGGCCGATCTCTGGCCCGCGGAAACACGCCCGTTACCTCAGCGCGTTCTTCGTAACCGACCCGAAACGAACCACGTCCTCTCGCCGAAACGTGCCAGCACCAGTCTGAGGGACGTACCCGAGACCTCCGCAGTTCCTCCATTCCTCGCGGTACATCCGAAGCAACTTTCACGGTGAGGATTACCAATGGATACGGGAAGCATTGCGTGGGCGATCACCGCGACCGCCCTCGTGCTCTTCATGACCCCGGGCGTCGCGTTCTTCTACGGCGGCCTCGTCAAGGCGAAGAGCGTCGTGAGCATGATGATGATGAGCTTCGGCGCACTCGGGCTCGTCGCCGTGCTCTGGGTGCTCTACGGCTACAACATGAGCGCAGTCGGCGGGGTCTGGGACTTCGCTGGCAACCCGTTCTCCGATTTCGGGCTCGGCCAGCTCGCGACCGGTGAGTCGGCGAACACCGACCTCATCGGCGTCGCGTACGGCTCCACGTTCGCGATCATCACGGTCGCCCTGATCTCGGGCGCGATCGCCGACCGCGCCAAGTTCGGTGCGTGGATGATCTTCGCGGGCATCTGGGCCACGATCGTCTACTTCCCCGTCGCGGCCTGGGTCTGGGGCGGTGGCTGGATCCTCAACCTCGGCGAGACCATGGGCCTGCCGGGCGTCATCGACTACGCCGGTGGCACCGCGGTGCACATCAACGCGGGTGCCGCGGCGCTCGCGCTCGCACTCGTCCTCGGCAAGCGCGTCGGCTTCCAGAAGGGCTTCGACAAGCCGCACAACGTGCCGCTGACCCTTCTCGGCGCGGCGGTGCTGTGGTTCGGCTGGTTCGGCTTCAACGCCGGCGCCGAGTGGCTCAACGGGCTCGCGAACACCGGCCTGATCGTCATCAACACGATCGGCGCGACCGCCGCGGCGATCCTCGGCTGGCTGGTCGTCGAGAAGCTCAAGGACGGCAAGCCGACGTCGGTCGGCGCCGCGTCGGGCGCCGTCGCGGGTCTGGTCGCGATCACCCCGGCCTGTGCCAACCTCGAGCCCGGCTGGGCGCTGCTGCTCGGTGTCATCGCCGGCGCGGTCTGCGCGCTCGCGATCGAGCTGAAGTTCAAGCTCGGCTTCGACGACTCGCTCGACGTCGTGGGCATCCACCTCGTCGGCGGCCTCATCGGCACGCTGTACCTGGGCTTCTTCGCGATCGACACCGGCCTCTTCCTCGGCGGCGGCTTCGGTCAGCTCGCCGTGCAGACGATCGCCGCGGTCGGCGTGATGGTGTACTCCTTCGTCATCGCATTGGTCCTCGGCTTCGCGATCGAGAAGACGATCGGCTTCCGGGTCAAGAACGAGGACGAGCTCGCGGGCATCGACAGCACGGTGCACGGCGAGTCGGGGTACAAGCTCGAGACCGTCTGAGTCATCGACGTGAGTCGCTGAACCACCGTGAGGGCGGTGGGGTAGTGTGCGGGTGTGTCAGGCACCGGTCGCTTCCTCACCGCCCTTCGGCGTGTCATCGGTTCGGTCGGCGGGCGGGGCTCGCGGGGCGGGCGCGGCTCGCGGGGCGGCGGTGGTACGCCGGCCGGGCGCGGTACAGGGGCCGGGGGCGCAGGGCGGCCGGATGCTTCGCCGCGAGGCCGTACCGACCTGTCGCAGTCTCCGGGCCAGACCGGACCGTCCGCGACGATCGAGCTCGATCCACGACGCGTGGGCCGGGTGCGATTCGCGTACGCGCCCGAGCGTGACGGCGAGCCCGACCCGGGCGAGGTCGTGTGGACGTGGGTGCCGTTCGAGGAGCGCGATGGGCGCGGCAAGGACCGCCCGGTCGCCATCGTGGCGGCGGGTGCACCTGGTGAGTATCTGGCGGTGCAGTTGACGAGCAAGCCCCACGACGACGGTGACCGCTACGTGCCGCTCGGGGCGGGCGCATGGGATGCGGAGGGGCGCCCGAGCTGGGCGCGCATCGACCGCGTGTACCGTGTGCGCTCGGGTGGCATGCGGCGCGAGGGCGCCACGCTCGACCGCGCGCCTTACGACCGGTTGACGGCCGCCCTGGCGGCCCGCCACGGCTGGCGCTGAGCTCTTCAGGCGAGCGACTCAGGCGACCCAGATCAGAGCAACGGCGGCCTGAACCCGCGTCCTGAGCCCGCGTCGTCGTGCCCGGCGGGTCTCGGCCGGGCTCGTTCAGGTGGCGCCGGTGGCGCGGCCGTCCTGTCCGATGACTACGCGCGCCCGGGGACTCCGTGCGCCGCGGCACGCTCGCCAGGCGCGGTGCTGATGTCGGCGGCGGTCGCGCGCGGTGGATCGTCGCCGCGCACTCTGTCACAGTTGCCAGTCGCAGGTGCAGGTGCAGGCGCACGTGTGGCACGGATTGCGGCACCGGCTTCGCGTGGGAGACGTCGTCCGCGCAGACCGGCCGCGCCAGTGCAGGTCCTGATGGCGGCATGGGCTTTCGCGCGGTGGACCGTTGTCGCGCACTCCCGCGGTCGCCGTGGGTGGGTCGTTCCGTCGGCAGTTCTCGCTCGTTCTGCGCTCATGCGGCCGACACCGCGGGCTCGGTGTCGTGTGGGTGGCCGGTGTGTGTGGTCGGGGGTGGTGTGGCGGGGTCGAATCGGGCTCGGCCGCCGAGGCGTGGGGTTCGGGTGGGGTCGATGTGTGGGGGTGGGGTGAACCAGGTGTGTGGGCCGTTGGTGTG